>JALSPK010000170.1 GCA_026986005.1 Saprospiraceae bacterium | reverse complement strand
TTATTCCAAATTGATTATAGATACTAATACCATCTACCCAAAACAATTCTTGCTGATTGGAATAATTGACACCAAAAATAGAGTAAAATGATTTTTGTCCAAAACTTATAAATGGTAATAACAATAAAAATAAAATTATAATATTTTTTTTCATAATCTGAATTTAAAAAACTTTACACCTTGAATAAAATTCAAGGTGTAAAGTTAATAATTTAATAGTTATCTTCCGTTAAACCAAACCTAAAACTTCCAAAGTTATAAGCATTGCTTTCAGGATATATTTTATCACAATAATATACTTGTTCCTGTCCTAGTGGATCATCAGGATCAGGATCATCTCCTGGAATAATATAGGTATAATAATCATTTTCAAAAATAATATCATCTTGCACAAAGTCATAGTCTTTGTCACAATAGCTTAAATTAGTGCTTTTATCAATTGCTACCCAAAGTTCTTCAAACCCCAAAACTAAAGTTGGAAAATTTGGATGTTGATCTGCATTAATAATAAATGGAATTCCTTCATTATCAAAACCAGTAACTGTATCTTGAGTTCTTTCATCATAATCTTGTGAAACCACAACTACTTTTGGGACTTCATTCTCATAATTATTCCATTTTTTATAATCATTTGAATCAGCAGAAATATAAAAAATTCTTAAATATGGCTGAATTCCAATCATATCATTAAAAGAATCAAATCCAGAATTTAATTCAGGATTCCTGTTACTATCCAAGAACTGAAAAAGACTTATCCCTTCACCCATTTCAACATTTTCCAATTGATCAAATAAAATGCTAGCTTCACCATAAATTTCTGCAGCAGAATTCAGGTTATTTGCAAATATAGTCCTAAATTCTGCATCATTCATAGATTTTGCTAAAGCGTATGCAATATCTATTCATGCAACAAATACAATGCAAACTTATAACTAATTTTCAGATAAATTAATCAATAATTTGTGTTAATTTCACCGAATTTTGTTTAATTTGCACAATATATTTTTTATAAATATATTATATTTTGTAGGATGAATAGGTAACCTTCAAATATTGATTAATTTTAACAAGTTTTTGATTATTTTACCAATATATTATTTTAACATATACAACGATAAATGATTATGGAAACAGGTCTGCAAATTAGAATATTGAGAGAGCATAAAAAATTGAGTAGGGAATCAATGGCTGATTTATTGGGAATCTCTACCAACACTTACCAAAAAATAGAATCTGGGGAGAAAATACCTAATCTGGAAGAAATCAAACTAATATCTAAAGAACTAGATGTCGCTCCCGAGTTTTTCCTTAAAAAAGATGGAGTTTTTATAAATAATGTTAATAATTCCCCGGGGGTTGGTACTGTAAATACAGTAAGTATGGATAAGGACTTACTAAAAGCTCTTACAGAAACCCTCAATAGATTAAATCGTTATTTGGATAAAAGTAATTGATTAAATACTTTATTTCTGTGTGAATAAAGAATGAACCCTTTTTTTAAAAAATTGAAAATTGAAAAGACAAAAAGAAATTTAATTACGAGTTAAATGATATATCGTAGATTTGAAAGAAATATTCCAGCCCCTCTTCGGGGGTTGGCTGGCAAGAAGTTGGGATGCCTTAACCTTGTATAGTGAAGAGCATTGCTAGAAAAATCAAGGGATTTTTTGTCGATTTCGCAGAGCAACGGAGAAATGGGGAGTTAGGGGGTAGCAGAGCAAAAAATAAAATTAAACACTTTATAGACAGATACTATAAATACAAAACAGTAATAATCGTAATAAATAATAAAACTATTATAATACTAAATGATTTCCAAAATGGGTGAGCGTGTTTCAATTCTAAAAATTGGAATGCCACACCTATATATTTAATAAAAGATGCTATTATGATTCCAAAAAAGGCTAGTTTGGAATAAGTGGAGATTTCGGAAAAAGTGTATTCAACAATAGTAAGTACGACAAGTATTATCCAAATAAATATAAGTGTACTATTTTTCTTCATAACTTATTTTTTGTTTTTTTTATTTTATGAGAACATTGAGGTTTTATAATCAAAGTAGATAAAATATTGGAAATACTAAAATCCAAATCAAATCACACAAATGCCAAAATGCTCCCCCAGTCTCTACATCAAGATAATCATCTTTTGAATATTTGTTCTTTTTAATACTGATATATAAAGCCACTAATATCAATATTGCCACGGAAACATGGATAAAATGAAACCCTGTAATCAGCCAGTAGAATGAGAAAAAGGTGTTTGTTCTCATGCCTATCCCATCAATTATTTTATCATAATACTCATATCCTTTGAGTGCTAAAAACATAAATCCGGTAAGTATAGCATACAGTATCATCTTAGAAGCTTGATTGTTGAGACCTTTTTTGATTTTTTTGATACCTAAAGCCATAAAAAAACCACCTGTGATAAGAATAATAGTATTTATTGTGCCTATCAACGCACTTAAATGGTGCTGTGATTCATGAACAAGCTCAATATTGTTGCTTCTGAAAACAGCAAATGCTACCAATCCACCCATAAAAGTAAGAAGCTCCAAGCCTATAATTATCCATATAAGTATTCCACCGGGAGGATAATAAAAGTTTTTATAATTTATTGGTTTTTCCATAATTTCAACTTTTTATTTTGTTGTAATATTTTTGGATTTTTACACAAGATTTTAGTTCAGATTTCGCTTTTTCTCCTAAGCTGCTGTTTGTATTGTTTTTTAAGAATTTGTTATAATCAACAATAGCTTCATTAAATTTGTTTATGGATTTATAATATCTTGCTCTTTTTAAATGCATAATTGGAGACGAGCTGTCTTTTGCTATACTATCTGTCAATAGTTTTATGGCAATTAAAGCATTTTGCAATTCTTTTTTTGTATCAAGTTTTTCAAACTTATTCTTTTTCCTATCACTTACCGGTCTAAGGTGGAAGATAGTATTTGTAAATCCTATAATCAGTATTATGCCTAGAGCAATTAATAACTTGATTCTATTTTTAGTAAGCATATTTTAATAATTAACCGTTAACAATTCTTTCTACAAAAATGGTCATTGCATTTATCAATTCTTTAGGATTTGTTAAAACATTGTAGTTTTTTGTTCCAAACATTAGAGGTAGATAGTATTTTGCCCTTTGCTCTATGGCAAAAGCATGAATGGAAATATGATGTTGATCCATTTCTTTAAGTGCTTGTTTTACATCTGCAATACCGTATTTGCCTTCATATTTATCGTAATCATTAGGTTTGCCATCTGTCAAAAATACTATCCATTTTGCTCTTGAATCTCTTTTGTTTAATAGATAAGTAGCGTGTCGAAGTGCAGGTCCCATGCGAGTAAAACCACTCGGGTTCAATGTGCCTATTTTTGCTTTGCTTTTTTCCCAATTATCATCAAATGTCTTTAATGTATTGTAAGTACAATTATTCCTGGTTTTGGAAGAAAAGCCATCTATTTCAAATTCAATATTGTATTCATCAAGTACTTCGCCCATTAATATTGCAATTTGTTTCTCGACATCAATTATCCTTGTTCCCGAGGCATATCCATCACTTGAAAGACTTTGATCTAAAAGAAATAATATAGAAATGTCTTTGTGTTTTTTGCGTTTGGTATCATAAATCTTCTCATTGGGTGAATGACCTGAATAGATATCACTAACCATATCTGTCAATGCATCAATATTTAATGTTTCTCCTGTTTCTACTCTTTTTATTTGATTAAGTTTATTGAAAAAATCAGCAAATTTCCTTCTAATACTTCTCAGTATTATACCGTTTTGGGAAATTGTATTATTGTAATATTCCAGATCAATTTCTATGGTGTTTTTATAAAAAACTTTGCAGTAATTACGACGATACTCCTTTTTTTTGTAGTTGTATTCATCATACAAATAATGCTTTGTTGTAGCTTCTTCTTCTTTACTTTCTGCAATATTTGCATTGGATACAAACTCTGCTTGATAAATTGAATGTGTTTCATCATCTACTCTAACAGTGTGTTTCATTCCGGCTTCAGCTAAAGCCTCAGCATCATCTTCTAGTGAGTCATCTCCGTCAAAATCCCTAGGCAACCCTGAATATTCTTCTATGGTTTCAACTTTTTCAAAATTGTGAGTAAGCACCCAATCATCTTGATCTTTTTTGTCAACTTGAACAGATTCAATCTCCTCAATAGGTTTTGCATCGATAACAGTATCTGCTTGAGGAAGTGCTTTTTCGTCAAATTTATTGTCCATTTTTTCAGAAATGTCACTGTTAGAATCTGCTTTTCTAATAGATCCCAACAACCATGAGTAATCAATTTCTGATTTGCGTTGGGAATAGTAAATCTCCAACTCTACAACCAATTCTCTATAAAGATTTTCAATTAAGGGGAATTCATTGAATAAACTATTGAGTATTGGACTATCCTTATCTTTTTCTAATTTGCCATAGGGTAGAGTATATTTTCTGTTTTCTATCATTTGAAATATTTTTGTAAAATAGAAAACCCTGAATTGATAATATTTAATATTTAAAACTTTGTTCTTTAGAAGATGAAATTTTTCGGGCAAAAATATGTTTTTCCCTTTTATTCCTCCTTCTTTTTCTGCTGTGAAGATATTAATGTCTTTACCTGTCAGCACCCTTGCAAGAATTGTGAGTTCTCCATTGATTTCCTCGAGTTTGACCATTCTATCTTTTTCATTTTCGGTCAATTCAGGAGCTTTCTTCAAGAAAATATTCAATAATTTTTTAAACAATAACTGGTCGAGTTCCATTATCAGATCATTAGTTCAGATAGTGTAATCAATGTTTTTAGTACCTCCTCATCATCTGTCAATGGTTGTATTATTCCAACGTTTACTGCAAGGCGTTTTTCTAATCCGGCTTTGATTAAAATTGCAGCATCTACAATCAGTCTTGTCGATACGGTTTCGGTCAGACCAAGTTCATGTAAATTGCGGATTTTAATAGCTATTTTCACCAAATCTTTTGCTATTTTACTATCAATACCTGTTTCTTTTTGTATTATTTCAGCTTCAACTTCTTGTTTAGGATAATTGAATGTCAGTCCAACGAATCGTTGTCTTGTAGAAGGTTTCAATTCTTTATATCCTTTTTGGTAGCCAGGATTAAAGGAGGCAACCAACATAAAATCTTCATGTGCTTTGATTTCTTCACCTAGCTTATCCAAAAATAAAACTCTGCGATAATCGGTTAATGAATGAATTGAAACAATGATATCCGGTCTTGCTTCTGCTATTTCGTCAAGATAAATTATAGCTCCGGTTTTTACAGCATTAGTCAATGGGCCATCTTGCCAAACTGCCTCAGTACCTTTTAAAATAAACCTGCCTATTAAATCAGTTGCGGATGTTTCTTCATGACATGCTACTGTGATTATTTCCTTGTCCAGTTTCCAAGCCATGTGTTCTACAAAACGAGATTTTCCGGTTCCGGTAGGTCCTTTAATCAATAATGGCAGTCTTTTTTTGAAACTTGCTTCAAACACCTCAATTTCTTTACCTGATTTTAAGTAAAAAGGTTCTTTATCTATTTTCATATGATATATCTTTCGTGTATTTCTAAGGTCAAACCGCTGCCAAGTTGCCGGTTATAAAGAATATGTGTTTAACTTATTACGAGTAAAAAACGTATAGCCGAAGCTATTCAAATTGTTTTCTAGGGTATAAGCAAAAGCTATTTCTTTATCTATTTCACTATTTTGACAAGGGTTTGGTGTAAAAAGGGCAACTTATGAGCTGCCCTTTTTAAATTTGGTTTGTCGTTTAGTCTAATTATATTTTTTCAAATTTATCTTCCATTCCAATTGCTTCATCATTGGGTAATCCATATTTTATGAAATTCCATACATATAGCAATATTCCTATGGTAAAAATACTAGCTGTAATAATCAATACCCAAAAATGTGAATGAAGTTCACCTTGGACTGTCATGAAATCCAATCCTAATCTTCTTTCTAAAGTAACTTGTGCAACTCCCATAGCTCCAAAAGAAGCCACCATTCCTAACATACCTACAAGTGACAGCCAAAAAGCGTAATTCCCTAGAGCGCTGTCATAGATTTTTCTTCCGGTCACATTTGGCATAATGTATGTGATAATTGCAAACACTATCATTCCATAAGCACCCCAAAATGCAAGGTGTCCATGCATAGCAGTTACTAATGTACCGTGAGTGTAAAGATTAACCTGTGGTAAAGTATGAGCTAACCCTAACAATCCTGCACCTGCGAAAGAGACTATTGCAGTACCAAGAGTCCATTTGACAGCCATTTTGTTTGGATGCCTTTTTTCTCCTTTGTTATACATGTTAAGGGCAAATAAAGCCATTGCCATAAAAGCTAATGGTTCTAATGCAGAGAATATACCTCCTACAATCAACCAGTAACTTGGTGCTCCTGTATAATAATAGTGATGTCCTGTTCCTAAAATCCCGGATAAAAATGTAAGGCCTACTATTACATAAAGCCATTTTTCGATGACTTCTCTATCCACACCTGTTAATTTGATAAGTAAATAAGCCAAAATACCACCCATTATTAATTCCCATACTCCTTCTACCCAAAGGTGAACAACCCACCATCTAAAAAATGAATCTAGAGCGTGGTTGTCAAACCAAATCATTCCGGGAAGATATAATAATGCAGCAGCCAATAGACCAACTGATAAAATCATTGCTGTTGTGGTTCTTTGCTTTCCTTTCCATAAAGTAGCAAGAATCAAGAATAAAAATAGTAAAACATCAATAACAACTAGAAAATCTAACTCTCTTGGGATTTCCAGAAACTTTCTTCCTTCCCACCATCCAAAATGGAAACCGATTACGGCTGTTACTCCAACTGCAGCCAATGCAGCTAGTTGAATATAAGCCCATTTCACACCTACTAATTCGTGATCAGCTTCATCAGGAATAATATAATATGCAGCTCCCATGAATCCACTTAAAATCCAAACTACAAGCAGATTTTTATGAACAGCCATAGACGTATTGAATGGTATCCACTCGTGCAATCCATCATAACCAAGATGTGCAAATGCTTGAATAAACCCATACGTTATCTGTAAAATTATTAATAGCATACTCAGTGCAAATGCCCAATATGCAACTTTTTGTGATTTATATTTCATAATATTTATATTTTAATTTTGAGAAAATTGGTTAACTATTTAAGCCTGTTTTTTAATGGAGGATCAGCCGGATAACCATTGAGATCTATCTCTCCAATCCATTTTAAAAATGCAACTATTCCTTTAGCATCATTTTCTGAAAATCCGTATGCTACCATTTTTCTCCCATGTGGAGCCCAAGGTACTTTTGACATAAGGATCGCCTTCATGGCATCAGGTCCCAATCTATCGTAAACTTTAGTAAGTTCGGGGGCGTAATAAGCACCCTCGCCCATTAGTGTGTGACATCCCATACAGTTATTCTCATCCCATAACACCCTACCATGAATAACTTCTGCAGTCATGTTTTCTTCATGTGTGTGTGCCGGTATACCTTTAGTTACGGTATCAATTGACATCACAATGAAAATAATGGAGAAAAGTAATGTTCCTCCTAAAAAGAAAAGCAAAGCTTGTTTTTTCGAAAGCATATCTATTTTGTTTTAGTTAAGAAAAATAATTATCAGTCAATACTATAATAAAAGACAAATTTATCTTTTATAAGATTCCGCAATATATGAAAATATCAAGAAACCTACAAGTTTATAAGTTATCATGTTGCTAATTTATAATTACTCCAAACAAACAAGTAGGTGTTTTCGTATAGGCGTTATAGTGTTTGTCTATAAAGTGCCGTAGAATCTTGCATATTGGTAGAGCATGAGGAGTATATACTAAGAGGTTTCACCCTCTGCCACAACCAACGCAGGAATTATTCAGGCAAGAGCAAGGGAGATCTTTGCCTTGGTGAGTGAAGAGTAAAGATCGGAGATTTAATTGATTTTGCTCCGGATATGATTGCCAATTGAATTGAAGGTCAAGATAGTGATGAATATTGCCATGCCGGGAAATATTGCCAACCACCATGCTGTAAAATCATGTCTTGCTTCACTTAATAAACTACCCCAACTAACATGATCTGCCGGAATACCGATACCTAGAAATGATAATGTAGATTCCAGTAAAATAGTTCCTGCAAATCCAAATGCCAGAGCTACTATCGTGGAGTTTAATACATGAGGTAATGCGTGCTTCCAAATAATATAATTGTTGGAATAGCCCAAAGCTTTCGTAGCTTCTATAAATCTTTCTTGTTTTATTTTCAACATTTCTGCTCTGACATATCTGGCGATAATTGGCCATTTCAAAATAGCAATTACTATAATTATATTGTAAATAGATGGTTTTGTAAAAAGGCTGATTAATATTAATACGACAAAAGTGCCCGGCAATGATTGAAATAACTTGATTACAGTCGAAAACATACTGTCAAGAGGTATTAGGATTTGTCTAGTGAAAATATTGATTTTTGATAAAGTAAACCATAAAGCGATTATAATCCCTAAAAACAAAGCAGGGATGAAAATAAAATTGTATCCTCCCGTAGTTAAAATGGAAATTATTGCTGTTTTGTAATACAAAAAATAAACGGTGAAAAATAATAGGATTATTGTTATCAATAGGGAAGACAGTTTTGCTTTAAATTCAAAGTCACCAAAATAACTAGGGTACAGGCTCATCATGAGACCTAAGATAAGTGCTAAAAACATGGAGCTAAAACCTATTTTTAGTGCAATAGTAGTACCGTGAATCAACCCTGCTAAAACATCTCTGCCAAGGAGGTCTGTACCTAGATAATGTCTTTGTTGTTTTTCTGCAAGATTCTGTTCGCCAAAGGGAGAGATACTACCGGCATTAAGCTTGTCAATGCTGTTATTTGAATAATGAATTATGGGGTTTAAAATAATCTCACACTTATTATCTTGGTTTACTCTATATTTGTCACTAAAAACAGGAAATGTATATCCTTCCTTATTTTTGCAAATTAATGGTTTATCATTTGCGATAAAATCCGCAAAAATACCTATAAAAACAAAAATAAAAAGCGATATATATTTTATTCTAATCATTTGTTTTAGTGTATTTGATTTGAGGATTGAAATATGAATAGAGAAAGTCACCAATCATGTAGGATAAATACGTTACAAAACCTATAATTAGTACTATTGCAAATACTATATTCCAATCATAATTCAAAATAGAATCATATAACAGCCTTCCCATACCGGGAATATTGAAAATAACTTCAGTAATAACCGACCCTGCCAAAGAAGCAGGAAAACTCACGACTAGTAAGGTGATTAGAGGTAACAATGAATTTGGGAATATATGTTTTAAAATCACTTGTTTTTTGGGAATACCACGAGCCAGAAGAGCTAAAAAATATTTTTTCTTCATCTCAACTTGCATATTTCTTCTTATTAACGTTCCTAAATATGCACCTGAATGAATCGCTATTATAATTGAAGGTAGCAATAAATGGGGTGTTGCTATAATAAATTGTCTCAAAGTGCTCATATCTGAATCTATTTTACCAATGCCAATGGACGGAAAGATATGAAACAATCCCGATGTAGTAAATAATATAACGGATAAAGTAGCCAGCCAAAATAATGGCAAAGAATGGAAAGCTACAAATAGCGTGTTTAATGTTGTCGATATTTTTTTATTTGAATTTGCAGCGGTATAAATACCAAGAGGAATAGCTATGCCAAAAGTCAAAATATAAGCTATTAGAATATAAAGCAAAGTCCATTTTAATGATTTCAATATCTTAGTAGAAGCTTTTTGCCCATCGATTATTGAATTGCCAAAATCAAAAAGGAGAATTTTCCCAAACCATTTATGAAATCTATTATTCGATCCGTAAAAAGTTATTTTTGGAAAAATACTCAAAGTAGTCACTTTATTACTTTTTAACTTGTTGAAAGAAATATCTATTTTCTTAAATTTACTTACTATTTTTGAAGGTAATTCTCGCTCAGGGGTTGAAAATTTATTATAGAATATTTTATAATTATCATTAAATTCTTCAGGGTTAGAACTATTTTTTAAGTTTAATGATATGTGTAATAATTCTTTGATATAGTTTTTATCTAATATTGTATCTTTTGAATTTCGCAAATTGGCATTAAAATCATTCAGATAATCAAATAGTCTATTTACTTTATCAATTGAAAGGTATTTTACAAAAAGGGCTTTTTTTAATTCACCTGCCGGCTCGGTTTTTAATTTGTAAATAGTATTGGGATAAGCTATGGGATGAATGCTAAAATAAAATGGAGGCAAATCAAGGTTTAGTGATTTAGCGACTTCAATATAATCTTGTTTTTGTAGTTCCTCATCTTCATTTAACGACTCCCCGTTTAGTTCAAGATGTGCGACTACTTTATCCCCCGGAGCAAGTTCACTTAAAAAAAATACGAGTATCGCCAGCAAAAAGATCACCGGAAATATAAGTAGTATATTTTTTAAAAACCGAAATATCATTTGTAGATTATTTATACAAAACTAAGAATAAATAATAAGAAAGATAACATATCTTAAAGAATGAAGGCGTAAAATGGGGTTTTAGTTATATTTATTTCGTTAAAACATATTTTTTTTGCATTTTTATAGTTTGATGCCTAATGCAAAATTCTATTTTTACTTATTGTGATTTTGCTGTGTTTGCAAAATATCCCGGACGCTTTATGCTTGTTGTTATTTTATATTTATTGTTTACTATTATATTATTGGTAGGTACATATAAAAATATCACGGGTTGATTTTCGTAGATGATTTTTTGAAACTTTTTATAGAGTGAATCTTTTGTAGTTCTGTTTTTCTCTTGCTGTATTTTTTCAATTATACTATCGCATTTATCGGTATGAAATCCCGATAGATTTGTCATACCGGGATCAATATTATCGCTATGCCATCTTGGGTAAGGGTCATAATCGACTAAATCTTTCCCGATATTTGAAATAATCATATCAAATTTCAAGTTTTTTCTGTCTCTTTGATAATTCTTTTTATTTTTGGTTACTATACTTATATTGATTCCGATATTTTTAGCATTTTCTTTCAATAAAAGAGCGGTATTTTTTTCAATTTGTCTTCCTACTATGGTAAAATTAAGTGATAGTTCTGTTAATTTGCCATTTATTATTTTGTCTAGTATTCCATTGTGATTTGAGTCTGACCAACCCGCTTCAGCTAGCAATTTTTTAGCTTTTTGAGTATCGTATTTTATTGGTTGTAATTTTTTGTTATAATATGTTTTAGATATGTGAATCGGGCCTATTAATCTTTTTTCTTTTCCTGTTCCAAAGTTTTTTATCAGGAAATCTACATCTGTGATATGTGCCAGTGCTTGCCTTACTTTTAGTTCACTAAGGATTATATTTCTGTTATTTAGTATGATTACACTATACCTCAAAGAAAGCGGGCTATAAAAATCAAACATTTTATTAAATGAATTATCGTTTTTCAATCTGTTGAAATCGATTCCCGGTATATTGTTTAATAAATCAATATTTCCATTTTTTAATTCAGTTAATGCTGTTGTATTATCAGGGATTATCTTAAATAATATTTTATCCGGGTTGTTTTTTAAAAAGCTATTATTTTTGTATTTTGTTCCCCACCATTTTTTTTTCCTTTTAAGTGAGATATATTGATTAGTTTCCCATTTATCTAAATAATAAGGTCCGATATTGGAGACATTATCACGCATAAAATAAGTTCCATTAATGTTTTTTGCAAATTCCTTTGCCGCAGGTACTTTTTGTAATTGGCTTAAAATCTTGGGAGTGTTTAAAAATATTTTGTAATTATATTCCCTCATTAGATGCAGAGAGTCATAAAAATATTCGGGATATATCTCCATATTTGTAACTAATTCTTTTGTAAGCATATAATCACTTACGGTATATACATCTATTTTTCTAGGGTCGTCTTTGTAGATTACTATGTCTCTTATGTTTTTAAATTGATTTCTGATTGCGGGATGAATTTCCAACATTGGGTTCAATAGAATCTTGACAGAAAAAAGATAATCATTTGCTGAAATGCTAGTGCCATTATCCCATTTTGCATCTTTTCTAAGAGTCAGTGTATGTTTTAATAGTCCTTTGTGGATACCGGTGTCAAGTTTTATTTCATCGGGTATAGATTCGATCAAAGTTGGTATTAGTTTGTGATTTATTGGGTCAAAATCAGCTATTTGTAAGAAGATATAAGGATTTATTTGCAATTCAGCCCTGCCTCTTCTCTTAAAAGGTAATAAAGCTGACGGTTCTTTAGATATTCTGATTTTAAAAGTAGATAATTTCTCATTATTCTGTTTATCATTTGTACATTGAATAAGCAGAAAAGAAAGAATCAATATTAAAAATGGAATTTTATACATCAAATTACAGATTATTATTTAAATGTGCATTTGGGTTATCGCTTTGAAGTTCTAAAAATTCCCATTTGTCATTAGCCGGATTGTATTTGAATTTATAGATAATTCTCATAGATACACTAGCTGAGATGAGTGAGTAGCTAAATTCTCTTGTCTTTAGCGTCATTATATTATCTTTTATCAACATTCTGTGGGCTTTGACATTGGATCCGCCTGGGACATTTTCAAGAGAAAATTCATATCTTAAATCATCTTTGAACCCTCCATTTTCATTTAGACCTATCGAGTAAATCTCCGGTTTTCTAGCAAGTCCTATATAAATTCTTTTGCCTGTCTTGCCATGAAAAATGGTAATTCCCATGACGTCAAGATTTTTATATGTGTCTTTTATTGCTTTGGTAGAAGGATTTATCTGAAAAATTTTTCCTGATTCATTTTTATAAGTAGAACCGGCAACAGAAGTAGCATATAAGCTCTTTGTTTCGCAATCAAATTCCAATCCGATTACCCCAAATGGATTTTTCGCATTAGGTGGAGTTTCAGAAGGCAATTGCATGAATACATACATTTCACCTGTTCCTGAATCGACTTTAAGTATTCTGTTCTGCTCATTAGGTGGATTTATATTTATACTTACGTAGGGCATTGGAGCTGTATAAATATTTCCTTTGTCATCTAGAGTGTATAGTCCAAGGAATCCATAGCTGTCCCAGCCTGGTAACTGTAGCGTTTTTCCATTTCTTTTTGCCTCAATTATTCTTAATCCTCTAAACTCTGTACCTTGTCTTAAGTCAATAGCATAAGGAGGATTTAATCCATGTCTTTTGGGGAATAGAGGACTTCTTTTGCAAGAAATTATTGATGTATTATTTGAGATATTTGCTTTGTGGTGCTTGTTAGGTTTAGTATTTTGGGATTTGTTTGTTAGATTATATGTGAGTATCCCGACTATCGCGATAATCAGTAAAGAGACTATAAAAAGACCGGTTTTTCTTTTCTTATCAAGTTTGTTTTTTGATTGCTTCTTTTGTTTTTTTGCTCTTGCGGCTTTAGTTTTTTTTCCGGACATAAGATTATTTTTTTATTGGTACAAACATTGGGCCTACTATTCCCGGCCAGGTTTTAGTTACACTTTTTCCGTTTTCAACTACAGTTGTAGACCAACAGTATTCTTTGCCGGGAGTGTTGTCATTGTGCATCCTAGGTACATACCATAGAACGACATGTTTTTCATCTAAATTTTCTGCCGGTTTAAGAAATTTTTCAGGGCCCTGTCTATAATCGTAATTGCAACATGTACCCATCGTGACCATATCAGTAGTTCCTTCATCAATATCACTATGAAAAACAGATATATATATGAATGCACTATCTCCTCTGTTGTATTTGAATTGTCCGTTTCCAGGCTCGATATAGTATCCATTTCCTGACTTGGAACTGAGTTTCATCCAATATCCTTCTTTTGTATATTTTGCATATTTTTGATCCATCCATTTTTCCTTTTGCCATGTATTCCATGTTTTGCCATTCCATGTTGCAAAATTATCAGCTTCTTGATCCGTTGCAATGTCCATTCTGAAAACCGGTTTGTACACACCGTCAGTATTGCAGCCTCGACCGTGGTTTACTCCGGTTATCCTAAATCTTCCGTCATTGTAAAACTCAAACCTACTCTGATACCTATAATTGCATGGTGCCGGCCAAATAGGACTTCTGAAATCTTGAACTAAAGCGTATCCTATTTTTATACCATTCTCGTCATTAATAGGTTCTACAAATGGACCATCAAAAGCTACTACAGCTGATGAACTAAACATAGGGCATCCTGTAGCGTCACTATACCCCATACCTTCTTTATATAAATAGCTCACATGCCAATCAACGATTTTGGATGAATTGATAATGGTTTTTCCTTTATATTTTGTGTCAAAAACCTCAAGTCCGTCTGAGCTTGTCAATCTGTAATTAATATTCCAGTCTCCCAATGTTGTGTCATTATTTTGTTCACAAAAATGTTGCATTACAAATTCATTTTGTATTTCTCTTTCCGTAGTCTTCGGTATTGGTCCGTATTCACCCAATTCGGTCCAAGCAATTCCGACTAATTTCCAATCTGTGAGGTCAACAATAGCCCAAAGAGCTTTTTTATTTATGTGATTGAGAAAAGTAGGAGCTACGCATAAATGTTTGGATCTTTCGCATTTTGTTCCGTTTAAAGCAGTCTTTACATTTGACATTGTTGCTTCTTTTTCTTCAGGGTTTATACCCAATGCTTCTATTACTTCCGGTGAATTTATAGCGATATTAATAGCAATATCAGTCAATCTTTTATTCAGTTCGGCCTGACCATCTATTATTCTTTTTATATTGAAAACTCTTTCTCTCTTTACATCCACTAACGCAACCGTTGTTTTATTCCAAAAATAATTGTACATAGATACACGATAACAGTCTTCCTTATTGCATTTGGTATGTGGAGGTATATCGCTTGGTAATGCCTTACGTACATTCATTATTTCATTTCTGATTGGTGCGTGAGTATCCGGATGGTAAACGTCTCTAATGAAATCACTATTACTTATGGCTAAAGCTTGTGCTTTTTTTTGTTTTTCATCTCTTATTTCTTTGTCGTCGAGAAGTAAAATAGGGGGATCGTTTTTCAAAGATTCTTTCACTCTGTCATGATAATATTTTAATTCAGGAACTTTGCTCATCATTTCTGATAATGGCATTGGTTTTGCCAATGCTACATGTTTTTCAATAGGTTTTTGTGTAGTTTTTTCCTCTTGATTAGATTGCTTGCAACTAAATATTGATATTGAAATCAAAATTAGTATTGTTTTGGTGTAATTCATATTACTAAATTAGGTATTGAATGGCAAAAATACATTAAATTGAACAAAAAATGAATTTATAATCGGTTAATTAACTTTTCCCAAGAGCTATAGCGCGTTTTAATGCTGATTTTGCTCCTGATTGAATTAGGTCTGACAGTTGTGATTTTTCAAATGCTTTGATGGCAGCTTCTGTTGTACCTCCTTTGGAAGAAACTTTTTTTATCCACTCTTGAGTTGATAGATTACTCTGTCTATATAAATCAGTAGTGCCTCTAAAAGTCTGGACGACTAATAACTCTGCTTCTGAGGGCGAAAACCCCATTTCTATAGCAGATTGAACCAAAGAATCAATAAAATACATTACATAAGCCGGGCCACTTCCCGAAATAGCGGTAGCGGCATCAATCATAGGCTCGTTGTCAGTATAAATTGACTTTCCAGTAGTATTTATCAGGTTTTGTACAGTTACAAGTTCAATTCTTGTTACATCATTTGTTGAAGTGAATACTGTCATGCTTTTGCCGATCTGTGTAGCGAGATTGGGCATGGCTCTTATTACTTTTGTTACATTCAAGGAGTCACAAATAGTTTGCATTTTGACTCCTGCCATTATTGATAATAATACTTGTTGATTATCTAGAAAACCTTTTATCGAATCAAACAATAAAGTTGTATCTTGAGGTTTTACCGCTAGAATTATTAAGTCAGCATCTTTTATGAATTTTTCCGGTGCAGAAAAAACAGTTCCTATATTCTTTTGTCTTAATTCTGTAGCTTTTTCTTCTGATTTTTCAAGTATCATTATGCCTTCAGGATTAACAATATGTGAGCTTAAAAAACTCTTTGCATAGGTAATTCCCATACTCCCTCCTCCAATAATTAAAATTTTCATACGTTCAAAATTTAAGACATTCCGATATTATTGATTCATGATTTTCCAAAGTTCATCCTTGAGTTCAATTAGATTTTCTCCTGTTATAGCTGAGAAAAACATAAATGGGATATCACCAAAATTGAGTTCTTTTTCAATCATTTGTTTTAGCTCTTCATCTATCAAGTCTGATTTTGAAATAGCTACAAATTTGGGTTTGTCCAATAATTCAGGATTGTGCTCTTTTAATTCATTGATTAGAATGCGATATTGATTATTAATATCTTCTGCATCTGCAGGGATGATAAACAGCAAAACAGAATTTCTTTCAATATGTCTAAGAAAACGGAGTCCAAGTCCTTTTCCTTGATGTGCTTTTTCTATTATCCCGGGGATATCAGCCATTACAAAGGAGCGATTATCGCGATATTTTACAATACCTAGATTAGGAACAAGGGTAGTGAATTCATAATTTGCGATTTTTGGTTTAGCAGCTGTGATAGCTGCTAAGAGGGTGGATTTTCCTACATTTGGAAATCCTACCAAACCGATATCAGCTAATAATTTCAGTTCAAGTATTCTTGTTTTTTCTTTGCCGGGTGTGCCAGGTTGTGCATATTGTGGAGTCCTATTGGTTGAGGACTTGAAATTGACATTTCCCAAGCCACCCATTCCTCCCTGAAGTAGTACTTTCTCTTCATTATGTTCGGATATTTCAAAAAGGACTTCAAAAGACTCAAAGTCTTTGGCTACGGTACCTAAAGGGACTTCAAGTATAATGTCTTCTCCATTGGAACCTGTTTTTTGAGCTCCTTTACCATTTTCTCCATCTCCGGCAGCGACATGTTTTCTGAATTTCAATGGCAACAAAGTCCACATTTGTTTATTGCCACGGAGAATTATACTACCTCCCTGACCTCCATCCCCTCCATCGGGACCACCTTTGGCACTCAAACGATCCCTACGGAAATGGACAGAACCTGCTCCTCCTTTACCACTTTTGCAATAAATTTTTACGTAATCAACAAAATTATTATCTGCCATTTAGAATATTTTAGCTTTTATGTTCATCGATTGTACAACACAATCTATTAAACACAACATCAATCTCTCCAATTCCATTAACAGTTTTAGCTTTGTTTTGTTTTTTATAATAACCAAAAACATTTTGAGTAAACTCTTTATATATTTGGTATCTGCTTCTGATTATATCTTCATCCATATCATCAGCTCTGCCTGAAGTTTTTGCCCTATTCAATATCCTGGAAACGATTTCTTCTTCATCAACATCCAAAGCCAACAGTAGATCAACTTTCGTTCCCAAACTTTGGAATAGTTTGTCCAAGGATTCTGCTTGGGCTTCATTTCGTGGAAATCCATCAAGCAAAAAGCCTTCGGGATCTTTAAAAGATTGTATTTTTTTATTGAGCATTTTTATGGTAATATGATCAGGGACTAATTCTCCTTTGTCCATATACCTTTTTACAGCTTTTCCGAGTTCGGATTCATTTTTCAATTCGAATCTGAATAAATCACCTGTTGAAATATGGTGCAAGTTATATTTTTTAGTAATTTTCTCTGCTTGAGTTCCTTTACCGGAGCCGGGAGGGCCGAACAATATCAGATTAAACATTTTTTAATAATTTTTTATTTAGCGTGTTATAATATCCTTAGCAAAGGTAATTCTTTTTTTCCAATATTTACTATTTAAAACATCATCTTTTTTTACACCTTTGCTTGTTGTACTGTGAATTATAATCAAGCTATTACCATTGTTTTTAATAACAATACCAACATGATTGATTCTTCCGTGTTTTTTGAAAAAAATCAAATCACCCGGTTTAGTATTTTTAACTTTTATCCTTTTTCCTATTTTGGCTTGTTTTTCCGATGTTCTAGGCAGATTGTACCCATTTTTAGCAAAAACATATTTTGTAAATCCAGAGCAATCAAAGCCTGTTTTCGGGGAGGTTCCTCCATATTTATACTTTGTACCGTTAAGTTTATTAGAGGTTTTAGTTATAGATATTCTTATTTTTTCAGTAGCTGAATAGTCCGATTTATTTGGGTTTTCGTACCTTTTTATTGTTGTGCAAGAAAAAAATATTGCAAATAAAAAAAAGGCAGGCAGCGTTTTACCTAAAATATGCGTCTTTATAGTAGAGAAATTACTTATTACAGCTTTCATGTTAATTAATAAGATAATCGTTGCCAAGTCCGATTTGATGAAATCGGACTTTTTTTAATTTATATCACCTTATCAACTTCTTGACACCCCAATTTATTGCGGTTAGTAATCCAATAAAAATAAATATAAGATAATGAAAAGGCATATAGGTAAATGCAATAATCCTAAATTTGTCTGCAAACCATAACAAAAGAATAATAGAAGAAATTATCATAATTAAACCTGAAATTTTATCAAATCCCGGAATTTTGTCAAAACTTACATATCTTCTGACTACAAATAATGTTGTTACCATTGAGATGATTGGTAGTATTTGTATCAATATATCGAAATTTAAAATAGAGTGTCTTTCAAATAAAAATAAATAAAGATTGAAGAAGAGAGCAAAGATACCCGGAATCATCACTCCATATATTATTATCATATAAATTTCTTTCCAAGGGCTTTGATCACATTTATCATCACCCAATAAACCTGTTATTCCTGCAAGAATAGGCAATCCGACAAAATAAATCAATACGTAGTTAGGATTTTGTCCGACAAAGTCAAATAATTCTTTTACTGTCATTAATGCTTGTTTTTATAATACTATGCGAAATTACTAAATTATACCAGTAAATAATGCAAATTAGTCCAATAATTCATTTTATTTATGTGTTTTTTGATTTGAAAAACTCGTTATGGCTATATGGCTATACCTGTATTTTTACCTTGAATTCACGCAAATAGTTTTAATTTATTTAGGACTGTTTGATATCAATTAAAATTAGCCTTGATTGAATTTTGTGTTTAAAAATATATAGATTTTGAGGTCGCCTCAATTCACAATGTGGCAGTTGTTCTGAATTTGTTAAAAAATATATATTGTTTCTTTAAGCTATTTTAATAAATTTTTCGTTTTGATATTATAGTTTTACAATAAATACTTGAAATGGAAAGAAAATATTTTGAAGATAAACAGATAATAAAGTCAGCACATTTTATGTATTTTATGATATTGGTTTTTGGTTTGTGGCTAAATTCATGTGGAGATAAATGTAAAGATGTGTATTGTGAAAACGGATATTGTATAAAGGGAGATTGTTTCTGTGATCAAGGGTTTTCAGGTAGTAATTGCGAGGTTAAAGAGAGTGATAAATTCGTTGGCTTGTATAGTGGTAAGTTGTCATTTCCGGATATGTCTGTAGTGCAAAGTGTTGATGTAAAGGTGAAGAACGATCAATTTAATCCTTTTGATATAAATATCGGCATAAACAGCCACAATGGAGTTGGTTCATTTGAGTTGAAAGCACACGTAAGGGATGATAGTATTTTTATCGAACAAACGTTTAATGAGTTTTATACCGACTACGATACTACAATCAATCTCATTTATACTTCTGTTGGTAAATTGGTTCATGACTCTATAATAGAGATACCTATTATCTATAAAAATATTGAGCATAGCAAAATTTATTCTGTACAGCTTTTGGCCTCTAAATAAATAGAGTCTGTCGATAAAGTCATTAAAATTTAAAAATAATGCAGGATTATATCTCCTGCACTATTTCTATATTTTCCATGCCTTTAGTTATTGCTGATTCGTTCAATGGTATTAACTTATGGTATCTTTCAGGGAGTGATTTTTTTAGTCCTTTGATGACATTTTCCAGCTGAACTATTGGTTTTGCTTTCATATATGCCCCCAAAATCACCATATTGAAAACTTTTTTGTTGCCCATTTGGGTTGAAATCTTTGAACCCGTGATTCTATAAATATTGATATCTTTTCTTTTGGGGTGAACCAATATTCCATTTGGGTCATAGAGTAAAGTTCCCCCGGGTTTTACAGAGCTTTCAAATTTGTCCATTGACTGTTGGTTTAGTATGATGGCTGTATCGTATTTAGTCAAAATAGGACTACTGATTCTCTCGTCACTTATAATCACCGTTACATTAGCTGTACCACCTCTCATTTCCGGGCCGTAACTAGGCATCCAGCTTACTTCCTGATCTTGCATAATCGCACTATAAGCTAATATTTTACCCATGGACAAAACTCCTTGTCCTCCAAATCCTGCTATTATTAATTCTTCAGTCATAATTATATTTTTTAGCTTATTAATTATTTTAGTTTACCATTAACTTTGATATCTCCCAATGGGAAATAAGGAAACATGTGTTCTACCATCCATTCGTTAGATGCGACCGGTTCCATTTTCCAACCTGAATTACAGTTGGACACTATTTCAACAAAGGCTAGTCCTTTTTTATCTTTTTGTACTTCGAATGCTTTTCTTATAGCTCTTTTGGCTTTTCTTACGGCTTGAGCTGTATGTACTGCTTGTCTTGTCACGTAGTGGACGCCGGGTAATTGAGCGATTAATTCTGTTATTTTTAGAGGTGACCCCATAGTTTCAATTTCTCTTCCGTAAGGAGATGTAGAAGTGCGCATGCCATCTAAAGTGGTGGGTGCCATTTGTCCTCCGGTCATTCCATAAATACCGTTATTTACAAAAATGATTACGATATTTTCCCCTCTATTACATGCATGGAGTGTTTCATTGCCACCAATAGCGGCGAGATCTCCATCACCTTGGTAAGTGAAGACAAATTTATCAGGATAGACTCTTTTGATACCTGTAGCTACTGCCGGTGCCCGACCATGAGCGGCTTGCGTCATGTCTATATTCATAAATTCATATGCCAAAACAGAGCAGCCTACCGGAGCTACACCAATCGTGTCTGCTGTGATACCCATCTCTTCTACCACTTCCATTGTGATATTATGAGCAGTACCATGACCACAACCGGGACAATAGCTCAAATGCTTGTCAGTCATATTTTTGGTCTTTGTATATATTAAATTTTCCGGCTTAATTATATCTATTATTTCCATGATTATCCCTTTATTATTTGATTCTCTAATGCTTCTAAAACTTCTTCGGGGGAGTGAACGACTCCTCCATATCTGCCGTAATGTTCTGCTTTAGCTTTGCCTTCGATAGCTAATTTTAAGTCTTCAATCATTTGTCCTGCACTCATTTCAACAGCAAGAAACCCTTTTACCTTTCCTGCCAACTCATTGAGTTCTTTTGAAGGGAAAGGGAAGAGTGTAATTAACCTGAAAATACCTACTTTGTAGCCCTTCTCTCTAGCCAATTGCATTGCTTTTTGTGATATCCTTGCACTAGAGCCATATGCTACCAGTATGTAATCTGCATCTTCACAATCTATCATTTCGTACATAAGTTCATCCTCTTGCATCAATCTGTATTTCTCTTGCAATTTATGATTGTGAGCCTCTTGTTTATATGGATCAAGATCTAGAGAAGTAATGATGTTTCTTTCTTTATTATTTCTTTTTCCGTTTGTAACCCAATCGCCATATTTTTCTTCTATTTCTTCATCGGTAAGTCTAGGCTTTTGTTCAGGAAAGACGACCTTTTCCATCATCTGGCCAATTATTCCGTCAGCAAGAATCATAACTGGATTTCTATATTTGAAAGCAACTTCAAAAGCGATATCAACAAAGTCTACCATTTCCTGTACAGATGCCGGAGCTAAAACATATAATCTGTAATCTCCATGTCCACCTCCCTTGGTAGATTGAAAATAATCAGCTTGAGATGGTTGAATTGTGCCTAGTCCCGGACCACCTCTTACTACATTTACTATGACGGCGGGGAGTTCGGATCCTGCTAAATACGATATTCCTTCTTCCTTTAAACTTATACCGGGGCTTGAAGATGAGGTCATAGCTTTTTTTCCGGCTCCAGCAGCACCGTAAACCATATGTATCGCTGCTATTTCACTTTCAGCTTGTAAAACTATCATACCGGTTCTGTCTTCTGGTCGTTCCATCATCAGGTATTCTATTACTTCTGATTGTGGTGTGATAGGATAACCAAAATAGGCGTCACAACCCGCTCTGATAGCAGCTTCTGCCAAAGCTTCATTTCCTTTCATTAATTTTATATCTGCCATTGCTATATGTCTTTAATAAATTATTTAATTCTAAACTTTTACTCTATATACTGAAATCACTCCATCCGGGCATACAATCGCACAGTTTGTGCAAGCTATACAATCATCAGGATTTTCCATGTATAAGAAATGATAACCTTTTCTGTTAACGTCTTTTGCCAATTTTATGACATCTGTGGGACAGGTAGGAATACAAACGCTACAACCTTTGCATTTTTCCGTGTCAACAACAATCGCGCCTCTTACTTTTGCCATTTTGCTTCAATTTTATTGATTAATACTTTCGCTACAAATATAGTGATTTTACCAATACTTTAGATGCTATCAGGAGAACTATCGCCTTTATTTATATTTTTTATAAATTGAAAAAGCGAATATTATTTTGAATCAAATACTCTTTTAAAGACTTCTAGAGTTTTAATTCTGCCAAAATCAATTAAATGTATTTTGTAATAAAGAATAAGACTTTTTAACAAATTTTGTTTGTCTACTCGAGAAAAAGCTATTTTTTCGGGAAATTCAAGATCAACAGATAAGACTAAAATGAGATTTTTTGAGTCTTTTTCATTCAAAAAGTCATTGTGATGAGGGATATTGTGTGTAAATTTTCCTTCTCTGAGGTCAAAGTATATATTTGATGATGAGTGATTGGATATTGGATTGAACCCTAAGAATTGGCTCATTTTAATTAAAAATATCAGATGGAAGTTTGAGATATTTTTGCTTGTCTGGTCAAGAAAGACCAATGAATTTTCACAAAAATCATAAAATTCCTTATTGGTTTCTTTCTCTTTAATGCTTTTATTTATTATTTCAATAATAAAAAGCGCTATGGATGATTTTTTAATATCAAAAAGCAGATTTTTAAATACATAGGCCATTTGTGCTTCTTTAATTCTATTTATTTTGGTATTTTCTTTGTTGTAGATAACCAGATCCAAAATATTCATCGGTTGCAACATACCGAGAGTTACTTTAGCATTTTTTTTTCTAACGCCACTTATTATATATGTCTTAAGCCCTAATTCTCTAGTAAAAATATCAAGGATTAAACTCGTTTCCGAGTATTTTACCGTACGTAGAATTATTCCTTTTGATTTTGCAATCATCATTAAATAGTATCTAACAAGAAAATCCCAAATCCATCAAAGTGAATTTGAGATATTTACTAGTATAAAAAATTAAAAGAAGTTAAAGGTTATTTATCCCTTCTTCTTTTTTGTTTTTTGAGGTCTTGTCTTACCGTAAGAGCCTTTAATTATTTTACCTTTCTTTGTTTTTCTATCTCCTTTTCCCATTGTTATAAATTTTGAGTTGCAAAGATAAGAATTAAGTTTAATAATTGAAATATTATTGCACTTATTATTGTTTGCCAGAGAGGTTTTATTTCATTGGATTTGCTCAATATTTATCAGGAACGAAACTTTGTATTTCCAGAGGAGTTCTTACATAACCTTTATTGTGTATGCGTGGAGGTAATTCTTTTACCCCGTAATCTATCTCTTCGTAAGGGATTTTACTTAACAGATGGGAGATACAATTGAGTCTTGCTCGTTTTTTTTCATCTGCATTTACTACCCACCAAGGAGATATTTTTGTATCTGTATAAGTAAACATTTCATCTTTTGCTTTGGAATATTCGACCCACAATTCTCTTGATTTGACATCCATAGGACTTAATTTCCATTTTTTTGTCGGGTCTTTTAGTCTGCTTTGAAATCTTTTTTCCTGTTCTTCTTCACTTACCGAAAACCAGTATTTGATAAGTATTATTCCGGAATGAATTAGCATATTTTCAAATTTCGGGCAAGATCTTAGAAAATCCCAATATTCTTCATCGGTACAGAATCCCATTACTCTCTCAACGCCGGCTCTATTGTACCAGGATCTATCAAATAAGACTATCTCCCCGGCGGCAGGCAGATGAGTGACGTATCTTTGAAAATACCACTGTGTTTTTTCTCTTTCAGTTGGAGTTCCCAGTGCGACTACCCTTGCTATTCTTGGATTTAATGATTGAGTTATTCTTTTAATTGTTCCTCCTTTACCTGCAGCGTCTCTACCTTCAAACAAAACTACAACTCGCAAGTCTTCTTTTTTAACCCATTGCTGAAGTTTTACTAATTCAATCTGTAATTTTATCAGTTCCTTTTCGTAAAATGATTTTGACAGTTTCCCTTTTTTATTTTTCATAATACTAAAATTTGATATATATATACATAAATACTTTACTACACTCTTATGTTTTATATTACAAAATTATGTAGTGGTTTTGTGTAATGTCTTGTTTTTCTTTTATAATTGTTTTTATAAAGAAGGACAAATATAAAAAAAATATTACTTTTTGGACAGTTTTTTATTCTTTTTGTGCCTGTGATGATCTCTTTTGGTCTTTTTTTCAAGATTTTTTAATATTGCTTTTTCCATATCTATATTCATTTGATTTGATAGGCAGGTTAACACAAATAGAATATCAGCTATTTCATCAGATATATTATTTTGTAGTTCATTTTGTGTAATAGGTATTTTGAAGCTTTGTTCTCCATACTTTCTAGCTATTAGCCTTGCTAGTTCTCCCGTTTCCTCCATCAATAATATCATATTTGTCTTTTCATCAAAGTATCGGATGCCGTATTTTTTAATCCAATTATTGACTTTGTTTTGCATTTTTTTTATTTTCATATTAAGTTTTTTTCTATCCTATCACAATAAAAGCAAAAATTATTACATTAGTCTAATCTATTGGTTAATTTTGCATTTTTATAATATAAAACAAAAAAATATGTCTGCAATAGATAAAATAAATAAACAGGAGATGTTGGAAGGGATAAATTCGGCGAAATATGATAATGATCTTTCAGTAGTAATAAAAACAAATAAGGGTGATATCAATTTAACCTTATTTGCAACAAAAACACCTAAAACTGTCGCTAATTTTGTAGGTTTGGCAAAAGCAGGATACTATGATGGATTGTCATTTCATAGAGTAATTGATGATTTTATGATTCAGGGGGGATGTCCCAATGGGAATGGAATGGGCGGTCCAGGATATAATTTTGATGATGAATTTCATCCTGAATTACGACATGATTCTCCTGGAATCCTTTCAATGGCAAATGCCGGTCCTGGAACAAATGGGAGTCAATTTTTTATTACTCACATCGAAACCTCTTGGCTGGACGGAAAGCATACTGTATTTGGAAAAGTGAAAAGCGATGAAGATCAGGCAGTCGTGAATGCCATAAAAATGGGAGATAGGATTGAGTCAATAAAAGTCAAATAGGAGGTAATTACCAAAAAGTTTTTCCTTATGCAACTTTTTGTTGAGTCTCGTTGTAGCTGCTACAATCAGTATCCTGTCGTATTGCAATACAATATTTTGGGTAGTGGTATTGTTTGCTCCAATTGCAATTTATTGAGATATGTAAAATTTCCGGTTGCCTTAATGAAGAAAATAAGTGATTGGAATGTTTTGTATGCTAAAGTATACAAGAAATGGCTTGATGAAGATAAAGGCTATAAGGAGATATTTGATGTTTATAGTATAGTCAATAGATTAGGGTTAGAAATAGTAAATGAGATGGGGGTATTTAAGAAAACTTATTACTGGTGGCATGTTGATACGATGGAAAAAAAAGAAAGATGTCCTGTTTGTAACAAAAAACTTATATCCTTAAAAAATGATTATAGTACGAGTCACAAAGTTTGTAAAGAATGCTTAGTTTTAGTAAATGATGTTGAATAAAAGTTTGTATGAAGTTAATATTTGAATATAGTTATGGATTGTTTTTATGTGTTGTGATTGGTGGAGTTGCATTAGTTTTATCCACATACATTCCATTGGGTGCAGTAGCTATTGCAATTGTCTTAGGAATATTCTTAGGCAATATTTTAAAATTGAATAAGGCATTTGATTCTGGGATTTCTTTTAGTGAAAAGTATGTTTTGTCTCTTGCAATAGCATTGATGGGAGTTAATTTGAATTTTTCAGTTTTAAAAGAATTAGGCACAAAAACTATTTTATTAGTAGTCGGAGCGATGATTGTTACTATTATGTCTTCAATAGTGATCTCGAAGATATTAAAATACAATTTTAAGCTTGCTTTGTTGTTGGGTATCGGTAATGGAGTGTGTGGTAGTTCAGCCATAGCTGCCACCGAAAAAGTAATCGGCGTTGATAAAGAAGAAGTAGGATTGTCAGTAGCTATTGTTAATTTTTTAGGAACAATTGGTATATTTTTACTGCCATTCATAGCAAATATCATACTTAATTTTACTGATATCAAATCAGGTATTTTAATAGGAAATACTTTACAAGCAGTAGGGCAGGTAGTGGCTGCAGGAT
Source organism: Saprospiraceae bacterium (assembly GCA_026986005.1). Classification (GTDB taxonomy): domain Bacteria; phylum Bacteroidota; class Bacteroidia; order Chitinophagales; family Saprospiraceae; genus JADJGA01. The sequence continues at coordinate 943 of JALSPK010000170.1, read as the reverse complement.
TTTCGGTAAGTAAGGAAGCTGGGCACGTGGCTACGATTGTTAAGATGACAAGGATACTAATGCTTTTTCCACTTGTTTTTATTTTGATACTAAGTTTCAAACAGAGGACAAATACAAAAGAAAGAACTTTTAAACTTCCCAAGATTCCTATTTTTATTATTGGTTTTGTTTTGTTTTCATTTGTCCCAACTTTTGGGCTTTTATCTGATTCGGTAATCGAAGTTGTCAGAAAGACCAGTCATTTTGCTCTGATCATAGCTATGGCAGCAATAGGCTTGAGAATCACCTTTAATAGTATATTGAAAAATGGTAAAATGGCATTGGTAATTGGAGGATTAATTTTTATAGTGCAGATTGTTTTTAGTGGTACTTTGATATATTTCCTTTATTAATATTCTAACCTTGTGCAAGTATTGAATTATTTCAGACCAACTGACCCGTTGGGAATTAAGGTGACCCCAAAATTAATAAAATCATTTTATTAAAAATATTTTCATTTTTTGCCTTGATGCATGACTGAACGGTCTTGACGAAGGAGAGAGCCAAAAGAGTAAACCTCTTTTGGTAATGAAGGAACCGCTACATCAGTAGCGGGTGGGTTGATAAAATCATGACAGATTAATGCTGCTGGTATTTGCTTGGCTTCATGATTAATCATCTTTTCAAATTTAATCTCTTTGGAAGGATATTAAAATAGCCCGCTGTAAATTATTTTTCGATAATTGAAGGTAGGACTTGAAAGCATGCGATAGCATGACTTCAAAGCCGGCTTAATTTTTTCTTCGCTTCGCTGCAAAAATATCGCCAAAACAATCGAGGAGACTACTTTTTACCCCGCACTTACGTACGGGGCTATAATATGTCGTCACCAATGCAAGATTGGGACAAGCTCCTACGGGACTTTCTTTTGTTTCAAATAAATTTGAAACGCCATTTAAAGACA
>JALSPK010000169.1 GCA_026986005.1 Saprospiraceae bacterium | reverse complement strand
GTTTTTTTTTAAATAAAACCTTGTCCCAAAATGACGCTATAAAACACGGTGGTTCAATCTAATACAAATCTATCAAAAAATACGTCAACATATTACAAAAAAATATATGTAAAAAATACCGTGATTGTTTTGTCCTGAAAACTTACTTTTTACCCTTTTAGTATTAAACAAGTGTGTGTGTGGAGAAGAGAAACCTGTGGGGGGGGGCTCTTATCCGGGCTTGGAAAGCAAAGGGTATGATTTGTGGAGATTATGTTATATCGCTAAAATAATGTCAACAAATCTGCCTTTGTTTTAAAATAGTTAATAACGAATATAATTTAAAATAAAATTATTGTTAAGATTAAAAAAATAAAAATAAAAACATACTTTTGTATATCGAATACAAAATAAATATACAGGTATGAATTTAAATTTTGGTCTCTCAAAAAACGAGTTTGATGAGCTGGTGACGGATCTCCGCAATGGGGACGAACGGCTTTTCGAGATCATGTTTAGGCATTTGATAAAAAAAGGTATTGAAAGATTAAGATCGAAATATAAAAACGACGATATTGCTATTGAGGATGCAGTGATGGATACGCTTTTAGTGTTCAGAGAAAGGCTTTTGAAGGGGAAAATTAATTATGGTGCTTTAGTTCCTCTTTTTTATAAATTACTATTTCAAAAATATTCGAGTATAAGAAAACATGAGATAACCTTTGTTTATGGGGGTGGTGTTACGGATATGGAAGCAATTGGGAATTATGAAGAACCGGTATTTGATACTGATAAAATACATCTATTGGACGAAGCTTTGAAAAAAATGGATAAAAAATGTGTTGAAATATTGAAAGCTCTTTATTTAAATAGTAACAACACAAAAAACAGTATTGCGTTGGCTTCCAAGCATCTAAATCTTACGGAAAGTGGCGTTAGTAAAAGAAAAAACAGGTGTTTGAACAAGCTTAGACTAATATTAAAACAAAATGAAGAATTTAAATAATTAAATAAAGATATTATGTTAAAAAAGTTTATTAATAATGAATTGTCTGAAAGAGAAGTTGACACAATGATGACAGCTTATTTCAAAAAGAAACAGGAGATTGAATTTAAAGATAAATGGAGAGAAATACTAAGAGAAGATTTAAAACCTGAGCAAAAAGGAGTTGTTGCAATGTTCAGAAAACGAATATATGCGACAGTGTCAGCGGCTTCTATATTAATTCTTGTTGGAGTACTCAGTATGTATTTTTATTCAAGCAATATTCCACAGCACAATAGCGATTACACTATTGAGACTAAAGGTCTTGACGATAATATTATTAAGCTAAATGATTTGATTAATAATCGATTAATTTCTGAAGATTCTAGATTATCCGAGAGAGGGAACTCTATAATACACCTCTATAATCAAAATAAATACAAGAGTGTATTAATTAAAATTGATGCACTTTTTGGCAAAGATGAGGGGGTTGTTTCAGATGATATTCTTTTTACAGCCGGTGTATCCGCAATTAAATTAATGAAGTATGATAAAGCGGTTGTTTATTTAAGCAAAATAGATAAAGACTCAAATTATTATATAGATGCGAAAGAAATAATTCCATTAGTAAAAAAGATAAAGTAAAATTATTTTTTTCAGTTATATTTTTGTTTCGTTGCAAAATCACTTTCAAAAATGATGGTACAGTTTAACTCAATTGTACCATCATTGGAAGTGAATGTATTATTTTTCGCTTTTTATAGTGGCGATGAGCTTTTTTATTTCTTTGATTTTGTATCTACCAAGTTTTATGTCATATGGGTTTTCGCTAATATAAAATCTAATATTGACATTGTCAGAATATATAATATCCCTTAAAAGACTATCTGATAATATGGCTTCGGCTTTTATCATTTTGTAATACATGCCAAATCCATCACAATTCATAAAGATAGAAGTATCTTTTCTCATTGGCAATACTTTTCCACCAATTATATTTTCCTCAAGATTAAGTTTAATTTTTTTCGTTCCATTCTGCGTTTTAAAGTACACATCTTTTTCTAAATGATTATTTTGGTTTAATGATACCTCCAATTTGAATTTAATGATATTAGAAGGTTCTGAGTTTTTAATATTTTCAAATCTAAAAATAACATGTTTACGCCAATGATATACTCCATCATTTATAGGTTTTGGAAGCGCATATTCGGAAAATGATAAGTATGTTTTGCTTATTCCTTTATATGAATCATTTTCATGAATAATTCTATAGTACGGGGAACAACTATAGATAAATATAGTAAGCATACCAACGAGCAAATTGAATACAAGTTTTTTCATAATTATTTTTATTTATTTATGATAAATTATTTACAAAGAACGATTCTGAATTCATCATGAATGAATTCCAGGAATGATTTTTTTTTCTTTATACCACAAAAATATAAATAATAGGATAGATTTAAAAATCCTTATTGTGCTTTAACTCGAATTTAACGGTATATGGTTTTTATTAACAAAGCTATAACATCTCAAAAATTCCGGCAATACCTTGGCCTCCTCCTATACATGCTGTTACCATACCGTATTTGGCATTTCTCTTATGAGCTTCGTGGATAATCTGAGTGGTTAATTTTGCTCCAGTACAACCAAGAGGGTGGCCTAATGCTATCGCTCCACCATTGACATTCAGGATATTTGTGTTTATGCCCAATTCTCTGATTACTGCCAATGATTGAGTTGCAAAGGCTTCATTCAATTCGATCAACCCCATATCGGATAGCTTTAGTCCGGCATTTTTAAGTGCTACCGGTACTGCAGCGATTGGTCCTATACCCATGTAGAGCGGCTCTACTCCGGCAACTCCATAACCGATCATTTTGGCAATAGGATTAAGGTTTAGTTTTTTAACCATTCTATCGCTCATCACTAATACAAATGATGCCCCGTCTGATGTTTGGGACGCGTTACCCGCAGTCACGACACCATCCGTGGCAAATACAGGTCTAAGTCTGCTCAAAGCTTCTACTGTTGTGTCTTTTCTATATCCTTCGTCGGTATCCATGATAAAATCTCTCTCTTCTCTTTTACCATTAATAACCAAAATATCTTTTACATTGACAGGTACAATTTCATCTTTGAATCTTCCGGATTCTATAGCGTTAGCTGCCTTCATGTGGGAATTATAGGCAAATTCATCACATTCTTCTCTTTTTATTCCATATTTGTTTGCTACAGCTTCAGCGGTTATGCCCATCCCAACCAGAGCTTCAGGCATATTTAGGGCTACATTGTAGTTAGGTGCAAGCTTAAATCCGGTCATAGGAACCATGCTCATGCTTTCGGCTCCACCAGCGATGTAGATATCGCCCATACCTGCATCTATTTTAGCAGCAGCCATTGCAATAGTTTCCAGTCCTGAACCGCAAAATCTATTTACAGTAGTTCCGGGAGTTTTTATACCAAGGGCTCCTATCGAGATATTTCTTGCCATATTCAAACCTTGTTCTCCTTCAGGAAAAGCACAGCCTACAAGTACATCTTGAACCATTTCCGGCAATAGATTGGGAGTGTCTTCTATAATGTATTTAATCACACTAATTGCCAAGTCATCTGATCTTGTATTTTTAAATGAGCCTTTTTTAGCTTTACCAATAGCTGTTCGATATGCTTTTACTATATATGCCATAATTTCTATTTTTTAATTTATTTAACTGTCTCCAAGTTATAAATTTTTATTTTCTATTTGTTGCGAAACAATATCTTAGATCGCATTATTCTAATTTCTCAGTGGTTTATTATTCTCCAACATATACTGAATTCTTTCCATTGTTTTTGGTTCTCCCAGTAAACTTAAAAATCCTTCTCTTTCAATATCCAATAGATATTGCTCCGAAACAACTTGTTGTCCGGTTAAGTCTCCTCCACACATCACATAGGCTATTTTCTTTGCTATTTTAGCTTCATAATCAGTGATATACTTACCTAGTTTGAATTCATTAATAGCTGCATATAGAGTTGCCAATCCTTGTCTTCCCAAAACTTTCACTTGTTTCATATCGGGCATAACGTAAGTATCCGCAAGAGTCAAGACTCGCTTTTTAGCTTCACCTATAGCCCTCTTTGTATTCATTATCCTAAAATCTCTCTTGTGATCCAAATATTTAAGGTCAAATGCTTCATCAGCAGAGGTCGCTACTTGTGCAGTAGCAATCGTCTTGAACATTTCTATCAACTTGGGCATCACAACATCTCCCGGATACATACTCTCTGACAATCTAACTGCAAATTCTTTAGTGCCTCCGCCACCAGGTAATAAGCCAACCCCAACCTCAACCAATCCAATATATGATTCTGCTGAAGCAACTACACTATCAGCGTGCATAGACATTTCTACTCCACCTCCAAAAACATAACCCTGTGTTGCTACAACAACAGGTATTTTGCTATACCTCAATCGCATATTTACCTGTTGAAATGCATTGGTCATCTCATCCAATTTTTTAAAGTCTTTTTGAAATGCAATCATAGCAACCATCATCAAGTTTGCACCTACTGAAAAATGCTGTGCATTGTTACCGATAACCACACCACTCCAACCTTCTTCCTCTGCCATTTCAACAGCTTTTTGCATTGCAGTCCCTGTTCCTTCTCCTATAACATTAGCCTTTGAGATAAACTCAATATTCAGTACGCCATCACCGATATCGTGAATTATAGCTTCACTATTTTTATAAACAGGAGTATCTCTATACAAATCCAAAATTATGAATTGATCAATACCGGGAATCGGAATATACCCTTTCTCTGATGCATCAAAATAGTTTATTTTCTTGTCGCGCTTTTTATAAAAGCTATCAAAACCTGACTCTAGCATTTTCTTTACCCAAGGAGCAATCGAAAATCCCATTTTTTCAGCTTCTTCAATACCTTTGTTTACTCCAATCATATCCCAGTATTCAAATGGCCCTGCTTCCCATGCGTATCCGGCTTTCATTCCATCATCAATACTAAATATATTGTCCGAAATCTCAGGTACTCTATTTGAAACATAAGCGAATAATGACAAAAAATATTCTTTTAAGAATTTTGCTTCCCTTCCATCATTTTCAAAGATGTTTACTATTTTATTCTTGAGATTGTCAATCTTTTTGTTTTGTTTCACCAAATCAAATCTAGCGCTTTTTTTCGGTCTGTACTCATTTTTTTCTAAATCTAAAGATAGAATAATACGTTTACCTTTTTCATCTTTATCCTTAGTTTTTTTATAAAAACCTTGTCTTGTTTTATTTCCTAAAAACTTATTTTCCAATAAGAACTTCATAAATCCGGGAGTTTCTTTATTTTTCCATGTTTTTAGATATTCATCATTTGGAGCATTTGCTATTAACCCTTTTAAAACTTTGTCTGCTACATCTACTCCAACTAAATCCAATAACCTATATGTTCCTGTTTTTGGTCTTCCTATTATCGGACCGGTTAATACATCAACTTCTTCGATTGTAAAACCGTAATCAGTAGTCAATTCCATCAATTTAGCCATAGAAAAAAGACCTACTCTATTTGCGATAAATCCGGGAGTGTCTTTACAAATCACCCCTTGTTTGCCAAAGTATTTATCTCCGAATTCCATGAAAAAATCAACAACTGCCGGGTCTGATTCTTTACCGGGAATCAATTCTAATAAAGGTAAGTATCTAGGAGGGTTAAAAAAATGAGTTCCAAGAAAGAATTTTTTAAAATCTTCACTTCTTCCTTTAGTGAGTATAGCAATAGGAATGCCTGATGTATTTGTTGAAATATATGTTCCTTTTGTCCTGTACTTCTCTACTTTTTCAAACAATTCCTGTTTGATTTTTGGGTTCTCAATTATTACCTCGATTATCCATTCATAATCTTTGATTTTATGAAGGTCATCATCAAAATTCCCTGTTGTTATTCTTTTCGCATACTCTTTTTTAAACAAGGGGGAAGGTTTTGATTTAATCGCATTTTTTAAGGCTGTATCTACGATTCTATTTTTTGCTTTCACACTATCTTTTTCCTCTTCTTTTAAATCGAATGGTACTATATCCAACATCAAAACGTCCATTCCTGCGTTGGCCAAATGACACGCAATTCCGGATCCCATTACTCCGGAGCCTAATACTGCAACTTTTTTAATTTTTTTAATCATGATGATATGTTTTTTCAAAAATAGACACCGGTATAACAAGAACGTGTCTTTTAAAAATGCTTATTAAAATAACTTTAGAGTACATCAATATATTGTGATAAAAATTGAATACTATAATATTTTAAGTATATATTGTACTCTGAGTATATTATTAATATAATTTCAAATTTGTTCGCAATTTAACAATAAATAACCTATTTTCAAAGTTTTCTTTGCAAAATTGCTCATAATTATGTTAATTTAGCGAATAAATTATATTTTTTATTGCATTTTATGAATTATTTATTTAACTTTATGTTAATTTTTTAACTTTTAAATATTTTTGTTATGAAATACACAGATCTGAACTTCCTGAAATTTTTATTATTTGATGTTCACAAAATAGAGGAAATATTAAAATTTTCAAAACATAGTGATTTTGATAAAGACACTATTAATATGTTTTTGGACGCAGCAAAAGACATTTCAGATCAAGAGTTGTATCCTTACTATCAAGAATTTGATGAAAAACCGGCGGTTTATGAAGATGATGGAATAAAAATTCATCCACAGCTAAATAATATCTTCAAGGCAATAGTCGAAAGTGGATGGGTTGGCGCTCACTTTTCTCCTGAACACGGGGGAATGAACCTTCCGCATATGGTAGAGGGGGCAGCAGGCCATATTTATAGCGCAGCCAACAATCACGTATCTGGATATCTTGCTCTAACAGTAGGATCTGCTAATCTCATTACTAGTTTTGGCACACAAGAACAAATAGATACCTATGTACCCAAGATGCTACAAGCTTCATGGATGGGCACAATGTGTTTGACAGAACCGGAAGCAGGCAGCTCTCTAGGCAATCTTCGAACTACTGCCAGTCTTTCGGATGAAGGGCACTATGAAATTAAAGGTCAAAAAATATTTATTTCCGGAGGTGATCATCAATTTGCTGATAATTTTATTCATATGGTTTTAGCAAGAATTGACGGAGCTCCAAAAGGCTCTAGAGGTATCTCTCTTTTTATCGTACCAAAATATAGAATTAAAGAAGATGGCACAATGGAATTTAATGATGTCTTGACTGCAGGAGACTATCAAAAAATGGGACAAAAAGGCTATTGTACTGCCCACTTGATATTTGGAGAAAATGATAATTGCAGAGGATGGCTGGTAGGCGAACCAAATAAGGGTTTGAAATATATGTTTCAAATGATGAATCAGGCGAGACTTGAAGTAGGTATGACAGCTACTTCAATAGCTACATCATCATATTTTCATTCACTACAATACTCTAAAGAAAGACGACAAGGAAAAAAACTAAATGATAAAGGAGAAAGAGCCACAGAGCAAGCTTTGATTATAGAACATCCTGATGTTAGAAGAATGCTTTTGATGCAAAAATCGGTTGCATTCGGTTCTTTATCTCTATTAATGGAATCGTTTAAACTGTATGATTTGGTGGAAAATACTGAAGGTGAAGAAAAAAACGATATTTTTTTAATTCTGGATTTGCTTACACCAATAGCAAAAGCATATCCTAGTGAATACGGTTTGTTGGCTGCCAGCAATGGTGTGCAGGTGCTTGGTGGATATGGTTTTACAGTTGACTTTCCCCAACAACAGTTTTTAAGAGATATTAGAATAACATCTATATACGAAGGTACTACAACAATACAAGCAATGGATTTGCTTGGAAGAAAAATCACAGCTCAAAACGGTAAAGCTCTTCTTCTCTTGATGGAAAGAATAAATGAAGATATAGCTGAGGCAAAGAGAAATGAGACTTTGACCAAATACGCTGAGCAACTTGAAAATTCTATTAAAACTACCCAAAAAACACTAGAATATCTATTGCCTTTTGCATTCCAAAAGAAATACCAAAGCTATCTTAAGGATGCAACTCTTTTCCTAGAGCTATTTAGCCATGTTGTTATAAGTTGGCAATGGTTGAAGATGGGGGTAGTCTCTATAAAAGCAGAAGGTCTAAATGAGAGTTTGAGACAAGGGAACATTCTTGCGATGAAATATTATTTCAATTATGAATTACCAAAAATAAAATATTTATCGGATACTATAATATCTACCGACGATGTTATTGTTGATGATGGAAAAGATTATATAAACTAAAAAAACAAGAGAAATGAATTTTAATGAAATAGCTGAAAGTATAAAAGAACAGGCAAAGAAAGTATCTCCACTAGGAGGTACATTTAAACTTGTAATAGATGAAAACATAGTATTTGTAGATGGTTCTGGAGATGAAAACATCGTCTCTTTTGAAGATAATGATGCTGATTGTACTATATCCACATCCCAGCAACATTTGGTAGATATGATGAATGGAGATCTAAACCCCATGATGGCAACTATGACGGGTAAAGTGAAAATCAAGGGAGATATGGGGCTGGCTATGAAGCTACAGTCTTTGCTTTAAATAGTGTCTGTCTATAAAATCATTAAAATTATTGTAAAACGGCAATACATTTAATAATTTTTATCGTTATCATATTACATGCAATCTACTATTGTGCTAAAGTATGCATATATCCTGTTGATTTTCCTTTGGTCGTCAAGTATCATTGGACAAGAAAAATATATGGGCTTTGTTAGTGACGTAGGTTCGAGGACTCCTGTTGAAAAAGTATTAGTAGTTTCTTCCCAGTCGGGCAAAACCTCATCTAGTGACAAATCCGGTTTTTTTCAAACAGAACTATATACAGGTAATATTGCTACACTTGACAATCATTATTATATACTAAATAACGTATTTTATTTTGGGCTTGGTAAGGAGATGAGTTTTTCACTATATTCATTAGACGGAAAAGCTATCATGAAGAAGAAAATAGCCAATAAAGGGACAATTACACTCCCAAAGCTACCTATTGGATATTATGTAATAGAATTGTATTCTTCGAGTAATCGCTTAATGTTTTTCTTGTTTTCAAATGGTAAAACAAAATCACTTGTCCAAAGGAAAAATACTACAACGCCTATAATACAGACAGATTCAAGTCTTGTGTTCTCTAAAAAGGGTTATTTCAGCCGGGAACTATTTCTTCCTGATAAGGATAGTATTTTCTTTATAAATATTTTAAAGGAAGAATATGATTCTCTTGATTATTTTAATGAATTGCTAAGGCATGAGGCTTTTGTTATGCTGCATAGTAGTCCTCCTATCTCTAATTATGGAGAAGTGATGTCAATAAAAGCTTTATATGATATCAATGCGAATAAAATGTACTATTCCAATGCAAAGAAATACAAAAGTCACTATGTTTTTTCAAAGAAAATTTTAGGTTTTACCGGTAGTAATCTTGATTTTTACCATACGCAATATGGAAGTAGTCCTTATAGGTTTTTAAATCTTGTAACGATCAATTATTATAAAAATATTGATAAATATGTCTTTGAATTTGGTGCTTACGATCAAGTAGATTGTGAAGGAATCTCAAAAACATACGAAAATCTATTGGAAACATCTTTTTTTGGTGATAAGTTATTTTTTTATCCGAATAATCTCAAATGGAAAGACTGCTCTGATGTGCCAACTATTGATTCTGAAGAGATTTATTTTGGTCAAAATTATCAGGCTCTTAATTTGGAAAATGGATATGGATTTTTGAGAAAAGTAGATGTTAAGGATTTGTCCGACACCTATTTGGGAAGACATGACGTAGTATTGCTCAATGGTGTACCAAATGATTTGTCAGTAATATCAGGCATTATTACTACCAAATTTCAAACTCCACTTAGTCATATCAATATACTTAGCCATAATAGAAAGACTCCTAATATGGCTTTACGGGATGGTTGGGACAGTCCATTATTGGATTCGCTAATAGATGAATTGGTTTACTTGAAAGTAGAGAGTGACTCTTTTATAATAAGAAAAGCGAGTATTGAAGAAGCAACACTTTTTTGGAACAAAAGAGAACCGCATTCTCCTGTTGTATTGGAAAAAGATACAGAGACAACAGGATTGATTGATCTTAATAATCAAGGAGTATCATCAGTAAAACTGATAGGTGGTAAGGCTGCTAATTTTGCAGAATTGGTGAAGCTGGGCAATATTCCTGTTCCTGAAAATTATTTTGCTATTCCATTTTATTATTATCAAAAACATATTAAGAACAATGGAATTGATACTGTTATAGATAAACTTCTCAATGAGGAAAAATTCAAAACTAATATTGAATACCGTAAATTAAAACTCAAGGAGCTAAGAAATCTTATTAAAGATGCTCCTTTGGACCAGTGGTTGATAAATGCCGTCAAAAATAGAATTAAAAACTTTAGTGATTTTACATCTTTTAGGTTTAGGTCTTCGACTAATGCCGAAGATTTAGAAAATTTTAGCGGAACCGGGCTGTATGATTCTTATTCAGCTAAAAAAGGTCATTCTTAAAAGACAATAGAAAGGGCTATAAAAAAAGTTTGGGCCAGTTTATGGAACTTAAGAGCTTTTGATGAAAGAGAGTATTATAAAATAGAGCATAAATCTACTGCGATGGGTATACTTGTACATCGTTCTTTTCCGGATGAAGATGCTAATGGAGTGATAGTTACAAAAAACCTTTACAATATTAACCACGGATATGTATTTAATGTTCAATACAAAGAATATAGTATAGTGTATCCGGAAAAAGATATATTGCATGATCAGATAATAGTATATACGATTAGTCTAGAGGACAATGATTATACTATTGAATACCTATCACACTCTAATGTGCCACAATTACAAGGCAAAACCGTTCTCACAGATAACGAGATCTATGAATTGGCAGATTATTGTACTACCATCAAAAGGCATTATTATTACGATTTGCCCAATGATTGTAATTGTAGTTACAATGATTTTGCAATGGATATTGAATTAAAGGTTGATTCTCAGGTAAAAAGCCGTAAAGTGTATATTAAACAAGCAAGGATATATTCTACCAGATAAACTGATAATAACAATCCTGTATCTATATCTTTATGCTTTTGATACCTTCAACCTTGTACTCACATTCTCATTTAACTCAATTTCGTCTGAATCCAATTTTTGTACCAAGGAGATACTATCCGTCAATGTTTCTACTTTGATATATTCACCGTATTTTTCTACTGCTTCTTTGACTAAATCATTGGATTCGACCTTTACATTTATCCTGTCAACCACGTCAAAATTACTTGATTTTCGTAAATTTTGAATTCTATTTACAAGCTCTCTTGCCAATCCCTCTGCTTTGAGATCATCTGTCAATGTGATATCCAACGCTACTGTCAATTTTCCATCACTTGCAACAGTCCAACCGGGTATGTCTTCGGCTGTAATGATAAAATCTTCCATTTTCAATTCAAATATATCTTCACCCAAAGCAAGGTTATAAACTCCTGTTTTTTCCAAAGATTCGATATCTTCTTGAGTGAATTTACCTATTACGGCAGCTACATCTTTCATCTGTTTACCCAATCTTCTGCCTAAAGTCTTGAAATTCGGTTTGATTCTTTTCTTTATTATCCCAGCAGTGTCCGTCACGTATTCTATTTCCTTGACATTCACTTCATGGAGTATCAGATCTTTCACTTTTTCTACTTGTCCGCTAAATTTTTCATCCAAAATAGGCAACAATATCTTATGAAGCGGCTGTCTTACTCTTAGCTTTTGTCTTTTTCTTAATGACAATACCAACGATGAAATCTTTTGAGCGTATTCCATTCTTTCTTCAAGAGCTGAATCTATCGCATTTTCATTTATTTCAGGATAAAGGCTTAAATGTACTGATTCAAAATCTTCTTTTCGAGCTACTTCATTAAGATTTTTGTACAACCATTCACTAAAGAATGGAGCAGCCGGAGCCATCAATTTTGATATAGTAAACAATACCTCATACATAGTTTGATATGCAGACAATTTATCTTTTGATAGGTCTCCTTTCCAAAATCTCCTCCTGTTTAATCTAACATACCAGTTGCTTAAATGGTCGTAAACAAAACTTTGTATTTTTCTAAGAGCCGGGGTGAGATTATAAGTATCAAAATCTTTTTTCACCTCTTTTTTCAGAGTATTGAGCAATGAAATTATCCATTTATCTATTTCAGCCCGTTCTTCCAAGGCGATTTCTGCTTGACTGTAATCGAAGTTATCCAAATTGGCATATAAGGCAAAGAAAGAATAAGTATTATACAAAGTAATAAAGAATTTTCTTGTTGTCTCTTCGATCCCACTAAGGTCAAATTTTAGATTTTCCCATGGTGGAGAGCTTGCTATCATATACCATCTTGTCGGGTCTGCACCGTACTTATTTATTGTCATAAACGGGTCAACTACATTGCCCTTCCGTTTTGACATTTTCTCTCCTTTTTTATCCAACACCAATCCGGTAGAAATTACATTTTTGTATGCTATACTGTCAAAAGCCATTGATGCAATAGCATGTAATGTAAAGAACCACCCTCTTGTTTGATCCACTCCTTCCGATATAAAATCAGCGGGAAAATGAGTTTTGAATTTATCTTTATTTTCAAATGGATAGTGCAGTTGTGCTGCCGGCATAGAACCGCTATCAAACCATACATCTATCAAATCAGCCTCTCTCTTCATTTTTTTGCCTGATGCCGAGACTAAAAACACTCTATCTATATAAGGCTTATGCAAGTCCAATTTGTCATATCCGGTAGCATAGGGATTTTCTGACATATAGCCGGCTTCAATAGATTTTTCTATCTCATTTGAAAGCATCTCCACAGAATCTACAAACAATTCTTCTTTACCGTCTTCTGTTCTCCAAATAGGTAGAGGTATACCCCAAAACCTTGATCTTGACAAATTCCAATCTTGAAGATTTTCAAGCCATTTGCCAAATCTTCCGGATCCTGTATGCTCCGGATGCCAATTTATCGTTTTGTTTTTTTCAATCAATTTATCCTGCATAGCAGTAGTCTTCACGAACCAACTGTCAAGAGGATAGTACAAAATTGGCTTGTCTGTTCTCCAGCAATGAGGGTAACTATGTACGTGTTTTCTTATATTAAACGCTTTATTGGCAAGTTTTAGATGAACAGAAATATCTACATCTATATTTTCCCAATTAGGATCATCCTTGTAGTTTTTGACATATCTATGGGAAAATTCTCCCATTCCTTCAATAAATTTACCTTGTTTATCCACCAAAGTCAATGAGCCAATGCCGTATTTTTTAGCTACTGCCATATCGTCTGCACCAAATGAAGGAGCTATATGCACAATTCCAGTACCATCTTCTGTAGAGACAAAATCCCCGAGTATCACCTTAAATGCAATGCCATCTTTTGGTTGATGGTAAGGCATTAGTTGTTCATAATCCAGTAGTTCAAAATCCTTACCTTTGTACTTTCCTGTCACTTTACAAGGGATGAGTTTATCATTTTCCGGATCGAAGTTTTCAAAATCAAGTTCTATTTGTTCATCAGTAAACCAATTTGACAATAGTTTTTCAGCTAAAATCAAATTAACAGGTTCTTTGGTGTATGGGTTATAAGTCTTTATTCTTACGTAATCAATTTTATGTCCAACAGCCAAAGCTGTATTTGAAGGCAAAGTCCAAGGCGTAGTAGTCCAGGCTAAAAAATGTACATCTTCATTGCCAATTCCATCATAAATAAATTCAGAGTTTTCATTTCTCACCATTTTGAACTGAGCCACCATTGTTGTGTCTTTTACATCTTTGTAGCATCCTGGCAAGTTCAATTCATGAGAGCTAAGCCCCGTACCTGCTCCGGGAGAATACGGTTGTATGGTATATCCCTTGTATATCAATCCTTTTCCATAAAGATTTCCAAGAATTGACCATACGGACTCGATATATTTGTTGTTGAAAGTGATATATGGATTATCAAGATCAACCCAATACCCCATTTTTTCAGTAATATCATTCCATTGATCTACAAATTCCAGTACAGTTGTTCTACATTGAGTATTATACTCTTCTACAGTGATTTTAGTGCCGATATCCTCTTTCGTTATTCCCAATTCCTTCTCTACTTTCAGTTCGACCGGCAAACCGTGGGCATCCCAACCACCTTTTCTCTCTACTCTTTTGCCCTGCATAGTTTGGTATCTGCATACCATATCTTTAATTGCGCGACCAAACACGTGGTGAATTCCCGGTTTACCATTAGCAGAAGGAGGACCTTCAAAAAAAATAAATTGATTGTCTTGGGGACGTTGCTCCACGCTTTTTTGAAACACATTTTGTTCTTTCCAAAACTTCAAAACTTCATTATCTATCTCTTGAAGATTTAAGCCTTTAAACTCCTTGTATTTAGTCATAATATATTATTATTTTGTAATAAGCGCGCAAAGGTACGAAATAATTTTCACAGAGCTAGGAACAGTATGATAAAAGTATATATTCAAAACCCGGAGATTCTTTCTGAGTTGAATTAATATGGGTTTTCAGTCCGAAGGTTTTGAAAGAGAATAACGCCTTGAAATTGAGGTTTACAAAATGAGTTTACGTCAAAAATTTGAGTTCACTTTAATTCTCCTAGAGCTAGTAGTTATGAAATTGTTGTTAAAGCGAAATTTTTACAAAATAATTTTTTTATCGTTTTAATTGCAAACAAAATACTATCTTAGCGTAATAAATAAAGTTATTAAAAATGAAATTTTATATATTTATTTGCTTTTTTGTGGTAAGCCTTTCCATGTCAGCTCAATTTGACAAAAATTTTGAAAATCACTCTTTGCGTCTTGATTATATCCATAGTGGCAATAGTATTGAAGAATATTATGCTTTCAAGCAATTTAAGAAAGAAAAATATTGGGGAGGATCGCATACACAAATGCTGGAAACATTTGAATATGGAAAATACTTTGTAAAGGTATTTGATGAAAAAAGTGGAGATTTGATTTATTCGCGAGGATATGGTAGCTTGTTTCATGAGTGGAGTACAACTAAAGAAGCAAAGGAGTTTAGTAAAAGTTTTGAAGAGACTGCCTTGATTCCATTTCCTAAAAATAAAGTTGTTATTAAACTATATTCACGGAATAAATCTATGAATTTTGAAGAAAAGTTTAAAATTTCTTTTGATCCTGCAAAGACTCCTTATGAATATAAAAATGACAACATACTGCCTGTGTTTGATATTCATAAATCAGGTAATCCACAGAGCAAAGTTGATATTGTTATATTGCCTGAAGGGTATACAGAGATGGAATTAGGAAAGTTTATTGAGGATTGCCACATGTTGACTAAACAGTTTTTTGCATTTGCTCCTTATACTCAAAATGAAGATAAATTCAATATGAAAGCTGTTTGGATTCCGTCTGCAGAATCAGGAAGCGATAGTCCGAATGACAGTATTGAGGTAACTACAGCTCTAAATACCAGTTTTAATACTCTATATTCAGATAGGTATTGTATGACACAAGATTATCACAAGGTAAGGGATTATGCGGCAAATGCTCCTTATGATCAAATTTATATTTTGATAAATACTGACAAATATGGAGGAGGTGCTATATATAATTATTATTCTGTTAGTGTGAGTGGGAATTTGAAATCTCCTAAGGTATTTATACATGAGTTTGGACATGCTTTTGCCGGTCTTGCAGATGAATACGGCTATGAAGATTCATTTGAAAATATGTATGCAAAAGGCGTTGAACCTTGGGAGCCTAATATTTCGACTCTTGTGGATTTTGAGAGTAAATGGAAAGCTATGGTTGATAGTAAAACTCCGATTCCAACGCCTAAAAACAGTGACTACAGTAATAAAATAGGTGCATTTGAAGGAGCAGGTTATGTAAAAAAAGGTGTTTACAGACCTAGAAAAGACTGCATGATGAGATCATTCAATGGAGATGTATTTTGTGAGGTATGCAGTAAAGCAATTGTTGATATGATAAAGTTTTATACCGAATGATGTTGTTTCATTAAGATTATGATTTGAAAAAGACATTGGGTATTTTACCTAATGTTTCTTTCAGCATCCATTTTAAGTACTACCCCCATCATTATGCTAAATACTATCAGGGATGATCCTCCTTTGCTTATAAATGGAAGGGGGATGCCTACTACAGGTAGCAAGCCCATATTCATGCCAATATTCATTAGAAAATGGATAAAAATATATCCTGCTAGAGTATATGCAAAATAAGTAATAAAATTGTTTTTACCTCTTTCTGCAATTTTTATTAACCTTAATAATAGCAATAAAAACAATACTATTATACTCACTACGCCGATAAAACCTTGTTCTTCACCTATTGAGCTAAAAATAAAATCGGTTGTTTGTTCCGGAACAAAATTAAGTTGAGTCATCGCGCCCTTCAAAAATCCTTTCCCATGTATGCCTCCAGAGCCAATTGCTATTTTTGATTGTAAGACATTGTAAAGTGAGCCTCGCGGGTCACATTTATCAGGATTGAGCCATACATTTAATCTTTCTTGCTGATGGGGTTTTAATATGTTGTTGAAACTATAATTGGTGATAAAAGATAAAAAAATAATGGTTAGGACTGTTACGGGAACAATTGAAACAGAATTCTCCCTATTTTTTAGCCAATGTAAAAATGTTATTATTAAGACAATGATACTTAATGCAGAAATCGTATAAGCCTTATAACCTAAATAATATGAATAAATACTTGTTACAATAATTATAACTGCAGCTATATTCCAATATTTTTTATTTGAAAATAAGATTGTGTATATGATTAAAGCAAAAACAAGCGCTCCAAAACTAACAAATTGAGGGTTGTAAATCAAAGTAACAATAAAAGTGGCTGCAAACATACCGCTAATGATATAAAAAAGCAAAGGAAATCCGGCTTTATAGTACAATATAAGTATAGATAGAAATATGATGGCTGAACCGGCATCCGGTTGTAAGAGAATCAAAAATATTGGGATAATTACAATTAATGAAGTTTGTGATATAGACTTCAAAGTTTTAAAATCTGTCTTGTGATGAGATAAATAAGAAGAAATTGCAAGTGCAGTACCAAATTTGGCAAACTCCGAAGGCTGAAAGGAAAATCCAAAAATATTGAACCACGACCTAGCTCCTTTGATATCAGAGCCAAATATCAATACTGCCAATAATAAAACTATTGAGATAGCATAAATAGGGAAGGCGTATGTGCTCCAAAACTGCCATTCTATAACATAAGAGATAAAAAAGAAAATAATCGAAACAACAATTATTATAGAGTATTTGCCACTTTGAGTATGAAAATCCATGAAAGCAAATGGGATATCCTTGTCATAAAGTACTGAATAGAGTGAGATAGCACCTATAGTTACCAGACTGATGTATATAACAAATGTAATCCAATCAAATCCTCTTTGGTCTATTACTTTTCTTCTTGACATCAATCGACACTTTCTATAAACTCACTTTCTCGTATTTTTTCCCAAACGGTAATTGCACTTGGAAAATACTCCTTCACTTCGTTCAAAAATGCTTGAGCCTTGAGTTTAGAGTTGAAGCCTCCCACTTTTACCCTATAATATGGACTGACCTGCTCCCAAGCGACATTGCTTATGTAAGGGAATTTTCGCTTGAATTTGCTCATTGCCCTTTCCATTTTTCTTCTGTCATCAGTATTTATAATTTGAATTCTCCAACCATTGATATAGTTTTTTTCCTCATTCCATTGAATGAACTTTTTGACCAGGTTGGATATAGCAGGCTCTTCGTTGACATAAATATCTTGAGAATGAATACTGCCAAGTGAAAAAAATAAAACGGAGATGATAATTAAAAGGAGTCTCATAGTAAAACAATATTTTTAAATTAATTATATGGTAATCTACAAAGGTAATATTAAACGTATGAATTTAAAAGTATAATATGTTTTTTCTGTTACGATTTGATGAAAAGCTAAAAAAATATTTAATTTTATCAAATTATCTGTTTTTGTGTTTAAATTATTATATTTTTCATTTTTTTAATCATTTCCATTGGATTTTGTGCATTGAAAATACCAGATCCTGAAACAAAAATATCACATCCAGCATCAGAAATAGTTTTTATATTGTCCAACTTTACTCCTCCGTCCACTTCGATTTCAATGTTTTCTGCATCGTGTTTCTTTAAGAAAGAATTTAGTTTTTTCAGTTTATTTAGCGTATTTGGAATAAAGCTTTGTCCTCCAAACCCCGGATTGACAGACATGATTAAGATAAGATCGATATCAGCTAATATGTTTTCAATTGTATTGATCGGTGTATGAGGGTTAAGTGAAATTCCTGCTTTTATGCCTCTTGATTTTATCTTTTGGATAACTCTGTGTACATGGGGAGTAGACTCTACATGGATAGTAAGGTAATCTGCTCCGGCATCTATAAATCGGTCTACATAATTTCCCGGGTTTTCAATCATGAGATGTACATCGAGCGGTATTTTTGAGACTCTATTAATCGCATTTACTATAAATGGTCCAAAAGTAATATTTGGAACAAAATGACCGTCCATCACATCAATATGCAGTAGATCTGCTCCTCCTTTCTCCAGTGTTTTTATTTCTTTATCTATATTTGAGAAGTCTGCTGACAGCAAAGAAGGGGATATTTTTTTATTTTTCATTATACAATATTTATTGTAGTTGTCAATTATTCAATGTAATATTACATCAATTATATGTCTTTTGCGCATGCGAAGATAATTATTTTTATAATTTTGCAAAAATATAAAAATGAGATTAAATAAATATATAGCACATTGTGGGATTGATTCAAGACGAAAAACTGCGGAATTTGTCAAACAGGGGTTAGTTACGGTTAATGGAGAAGTTGTTGATCACCCTGCTTATCTTGTTAAAGAGACTGATGTTGTTAGGTTTCGAGGAGAAATTTTAAAGCCCGAGGTGAAAAAAGTGTATATACTTATGAATAAACCCAAAAACACAATTACAAGCCTTAATGATGAGAAGGGGCGTAAGACGGTGATGGATATAGTAAAGAATAAAGTTGAAGAAAGAATTTACCCAGTGGGAAGGCTTGATTATTTGACAACAGGGCTGCTTTTACTTACCAATGATGGTGATTTGACAAAAAAGCTTTCTCATCCTAGTCATAATGTACCTAAAGTATATCAGGTCACGCTGGATAGAGAACTGACAAAGCGGGATTTTAATCAAATTGAAAAAGGATTTGAATTGAAAGATGGGATGGTTAGAGTTGATTGGATTAGACAAATAGAAGGAGAAGGAGATTATGTATACAATCTTGAGATACATATGGGAAAAAATAGAATAGTAAGACGTATATTTGAAAATTTTAATTATTCTGTCAAAAGATTGGATAGGATATATTACGCCGGGTTGACTAAAAAAGGATTGACACGAGGTTGGTATAGACATTTGACAGAAAGAGAAATTATTATGCTAAAACATTTCACTTAGTGGTCTATTTTTTTTATTAATGATTGCACTATAAAACTGAGTGTTTTTCACTCAAAATTACTGCTTATGGCTAGGCTTTTTAATAAAAAACAAGCTTTTCTAGGAGAAAAACTTAAAAAAATAACCCGAATGCTTTATAATTAAATAAAAAAATATACCTTTGCACTCCAAATTTAAATGCTCAATAATAGACTGATATGGAAACTATAAAAATAAATGCAAAATTAAGAGACTCTTTTGGCACAAGCGGTGCTAAAAAAGTGAGAAATAATAAATTGATTCCTTGTGTAATGTACGGGGGAGATGATATCTATAAATTTACTGTTAAGCCATTGGATGTACGTGATTTGGTTTATACACATCAATTTAAAACAGTAGAATTAAATCTTGATGGTAAAATGACAAAAGCTATTTTGAAGGATGTTCAATTTCATCCTATATCAGATAATATCATTCACCTAGACTTTCAAGAATTGGTTTCAGATAAAAAGGTTAAAGTCTCAGTTCCCGTCAGTTTTACCGGAATCGCGCCCGGTATTAAGGACGGAGGCACAAAAGTTGCTTTGTTGAGAAAAATTGCTATTAAAGCAACTCCTGACAAGTTGGTTGATACCATAGTTGGGGATATGTCCAAAGTGAAGTTAGGCGAATCATTAGCAGTAAAAGATTTGGTTATTCCTGAAGGTATAGAAGTGCTTGAAAATGAAAATACACCGGTTCTATTTATAGAAACACCGAGATCTCTTAAGAGCTTGGAAAGCGAGCTGGAACTGGAAGAAGGTGCTGAAGGAGAAGCTACAGAGGAAGCACCGGCTGCCGAATAATAAAATAAAAGATATAATAAGATCAGAAGCTGTTTCGAGAGAAGCAGCTTTTTTATTTTTGGATAGATTCTATGACTTTTTCTAGAGTTTTCGCCTTGTTTTCTGTTTCTTCCCATTCTTTTTCAGGGATTGATTCTGAATTTAGGCCTCCTCCAAGAAAAAGTTGAAATTTATTTTTATAAGCCTTCATGCTTCTAAGGTTTACAAACAAACTCATTGAGTCAGGGCTCTCTATATTGACAGGACCTAAAAATCCTGTGTAATACTCTCTGTTGTATCCTTCATATCTATTGATGAAATCCATTGATTTTTGCTTTGGGAAGCCTGAAACAGCCGGAGTAGGATGAAGACTTTTTATAAAGTTATTTATATCACAAGGAGCTTTGAAAGTATACTCTGTGGCAAGATGAACCAAATTTTTATCATTGATTTTAGCTGCGACTTTAGTATAAGGTTCTGTTGACTTGAATGAGATATTGTTTTTTTTGAAAATATTTTCGATATAATCCATTACGGCTTTTTGTTCTTCTATTTCTTTGTGCAGCCATTTGACATTTGAGAAGTTTGTGACAAATTGTGTTCCAGCTAGAGCTATAGTCGAGCAATTTTCATCAGTTTTAGACAATAGAGTTTCAGGCGTTGCACCTATCCAAGTACCGGATAAAGGGTGGTTTACTAAAAAGACAAAGGCATTTTTGTAATTTGATTCCAATTCTGAAAACAATAAATGAATGTCAATATTTATATTATTTATTGTTTTAGTACGTGATAATACTATTTTTCTATATTCTGATTTTATTCTGTCAATAAAAAATGCGACTTTTTCAATATATTCTTTCTTAGAAATATCGCTACTGACTAGTGATTTTTTTATTTTAAATCTAAAATTGGCATTTTTATAAATCTCATCAGCAGTAATAAAAATAGGTGGATTTAGATTTTTATCAAAAGGAAAAAACGCAAAACCTTTATTGCGAAATAAAAAATTTTTAAATTCTGAAAGATCCTTCTTTACCTGTTTTATTAGGGTCACATCATTAGAGTATGGCAGTCTGTAAACCGCAAACGTATCATTTTCAGATAATATTATTGTATTTTGTTTCATGGTTTGTGATTTTGATGATTTGTGACTATCTTATATTGCAAGATAGTAAAATTTAAAATAATTATGTTTTTTTTTGATAGTTTAATAAATTATTTCAATTTTGGGCATTCGTAATTTAAATTAAAACTAAATATATGCAATTAGACAAATTTTATAAAAGTGTTCTTGCTAATTTTGATAAAGCGGCAAGCAAAACAAATTTTCCTTCCGGATTATTGGAACAAATTAAAGAGCCAAATGCTATTTATGAGATGAGGTTTCCTGTGAAAATAGGTTCGGAATATGAAGTTATACATGCATTTAGAACTCAACATAGTCAACACAGAATGCCTACAAAGGGAGGGATTAGATACAGTCTTAATGTTAATACTGACGAAGTAAAAGCCTTGGCAGCATTGATGACGTTTAAATGCGCTATTGTGGATGTTCCTTTTGGTGGAGCAAAAGGCGGTATTAAGATAGATGCTAAAAAGTATGACGAAAATCAATTGGAAAAAATTACCCGCCGGTATACAGTAGAATTGATTAAGAAAAACTTTATTGGTCCGGGAAAAGATGTTCCTGCGCCTGATTATGGAACAGGACCTAGAGAAATGGCGTGGATTCTTGATACTTATGAGATGTTTCACCATGGAGAAGTGGATTCAGGAGCATGTGTGACAGGTAAACCAATAGAACAAGGAGGTGTCGCAGGAAGAACGGAGGCAACAGGGAGAGGAGTTTTTTACGGCTTAAGACAGTTTTTTAGCCATAAAGAAGATGTGGAAAAGTTGGGACTTACGACGGGTCTTGAAGGTAAGACTATGGTCATACAAGGATTGGGGAATGTAGGGTCTTATGCGGGAATGATCTCTCAGAAAGAAGGAGGAGTAAAGATAGTTGGAGTTTCAGAATACGAAGGAACAATATATAACGAGGACGGAATAGATATATTTGATTTATTGAAATTCAGACAAGAAACAGGTTCTATAAATGGGTTTCCCGGAGCGAAACAAATGGATAGAAGAGATGATTGGGTGTCTATTGACTGTGATATACTTGTACCCGCAGCCTTAGAAGCCCAGATTCACAACAAGAATGCCGGCAAAATAAAAGCCAAAGTAATTGCAGAAGCAGCTAATGGTCCGACGACATCGGAAGCAGAAAAAATATTATTAGACAAAGGTGTTGTTATAATTCCTGATATGTATATCAATGCGGGAGGTGTGACTGTATCCTATTTTGAATGGTTAAAAAATCTCTCACATATGCATTTTGGTAGAATGGAGAAGAGATTTAATCAAGGGACATACACAAAATTGGTTGAATTAGTTGAAAAAATGACAGGGAAGACAATTTCCCAAACAGAAAAAGATGTTTTAGTCAAAGGAGGTGATGAAATAGACTTAGTGAGATCAGGGCTTGAAGAAACTATGATTAATTCATATGAATCTATCAGGTCTTTGTACAAAAGAAGAGACAATATAAAAGACCTTAGGACTGCTGCCTTTGTGTACGCTATTGAAGTTATTGCTAATGATTATTTGAAATTAGGTATTTTCCCTTAATGAGACATTCTACAAAAAGCAAAAAATGAAAAAGAGGAGCGAACGCTCCTCTTTTTTTTGCGATTTATCCCGGATAATTAAAAAAAAGATAACTGAGTAATACCCCGGTTAATACTAGAGCCAGTCTAAATCGCAAGTCTGTAAACAAGCTTTCGCTTTTACTGTCTTGCATGAGTTTTGGTTTTTAAGTCATTAGTTATTTTAAAAAGACATTAAACAAAAAGCAAAAAGCATACCATAAGGATTTTTTATAATGTGTTGAATAACTAACAATTATAATATTGTTGTAATATGTAATAAGCCTAAATATCTCATTAGAAAAAACAAGAATATCTAAATGTCTGACAGTATATATCAATAAACTTTAAGCTTTTTAATAAATAATTATTAAAGTTAATGTGACCGGCTAAAAAAAATAATTGAAAAAAAATGCATATTTTTTTTTATAACATAATAAGTAACTAAAATACTAGAAATATGTTAAAGTTTTTATCGATTTGGTGACATAGACAATCATCTCACGTATCAATTGTATAGTAAATAATTATTGTCTGTTTTTGAGCAAGTACTTTAAAGTGATAGTTTTTTATCTAGATTAATTTGAGTCACTATCAATTTATAGACATACGAAGAATCTTTTATTTTTTAAAAAATATTTAAAGCAAATATTATGGAAAACATTTTAACTTTTTTTGACAGCTTATTTGGTTCATTTGGAGGACCGATATCAGCGATTATTATACTTATTATCGGATGGTTTATCGCCGGTATAATTCGGAGTATAGTAAAGAAATTAACACATAAAGCCGGTATTGATAGAGCTTTAAGAAGTGACAAGGTAGTGTTTTCTGCATTGTTGGGAAAACTTGCATATTTCCTAATAATGATTTTTGTGTTTATGCTTGCTCTTGAAAAGTTGGGTTTGAGTGGTGTTTTGGATCCGTTAAAAAACATGTTAAACGAATTTTTAGGATTCCTGCCAAATATTTTTGGAGCTGGTTTGGTGGCATATATTGGGTATATGTTGGCAAATATAGTATCGGAATTGGTTGGAATGTCAGGAGATACAATCCAAAGATTTGCTCCTAAGCTCAACATATCACAAAATATAGATATCGTTTCTATTTTGAAGAAGATTGTATTTATTTTTATTTTTATTCCAATGCTTATTTCCGCATTAAATATATTGAATATGGATGCTATATCAGCACCAGCGACAGCGATGCTGACCGATTTTTTCAATGCAATTCCTAAAATAATTATGGCATTAGTTATCATTGTTTTCTTTGTAATAGGAGGTAAGTTTTTAAGTGGATTTGTAAGAGAACTTCTGGAAAGCTTCAAGATAAATGAGGTATTGCAAAGCGCTCAATTGGGTGTTATTTCTAATCGGACAAATGTTTCAAAAATAACAGGAAATCTTGTGTATTTCTTTATTGTGATATTTGGTGTCATGACAGCTGTTGAAAAACTTGAGTTTACGCAATTGACAAATATATTAAATGTTATTATCGCTTATTCTAGTAAAGTATTATTGGGTCTTGTGATTTTAGCTCTTGGTAATTGGGTGGCAAATATCGCTTCCAGTAATTTCTCAAAAGGAACAGGTAATAAATTTGTTGCATCTGTAATAAAAGTTGCAATCATCGCCGTATTTTTAGCTATGGGTCTTAAGACTATGGGCTTGGCAGACGATATTGTTAATCTTGCGTTTGGTATCACTTTAGGAACTGTTGCGGTGACAATAGCGCTTTCATTTGGACTTGGAGGAAGAGAAGCAGCAGGGAAACAAATGAAAAGAATTATAAGCAAATTTAACAACGATTAACACTATTTTTATTCATTGGTCCCCCCCCCTGAATTTTGAAACACTCAATCTTATTTGAGTGTTTCTTTTTTGTACCAATAAAAAGAGGTCAAGCTATCGAAGCAGACCTCTTTTTTCTTAACAAAACGCTATGATTGTTTTTTATTCTTCCTCTTCCGTTTTCTTTTGACTTAAGGTTTTTTTGTCTTCTTGTTTTTTGCCCAAATACTCAGGTAAATCCATTCCGGCCATATTAAACAATTCTGTCATTGGAGGAACAGCTTTGTACATATTAGATAGAAACCCTGCTGCATTGCCACCGTTTTCAGTATTGCCACCATTTTCCCAAACGACTACTTTATCAAATTTTATATTTTTAATAGCTTCAACTTGAGTTTTAACCAATTCAGGTAATTTATCTGCTATTAATAGCAATACGGCATCTCTTGTATTACCTTCTGCTGCTTTAATTACTTCATCAAAACCTTGTGCTTGTTTTTGTAATACTTCATAAAGACCTTTAGCTTCAGCTTGTTTTTTCAAGACAACGGCATCAGCCTGACCTTGAGCCACTCTTCTTATTCTTTCGGCTTCAGCTTCTGCTTCGATTTCAACTTTCCTTTTTGCTATTTCGGATTGTACGATGATATCGGCTTCTTTACTTGCCTTTTCCTTTTCAGCTCTAGCTAATTCTGCTTGTTGTTCAGCGTGGTAAGCTGATTCCAATGCTTTGGCTCTCTGGATTTTTTCAGCTGAGATTGCTCTTTTTTCTGCTTCTGCTTGCCTTTCTCTTCGTTCAGCATCTGATTCAGCTATTTGTACTTTGGCTAAGTTTTCACCTTCGATTGCTTTAGCATTTGCAGCAGAGGTTTGTACTCTTTCATTTTGAAGAGCTTTAGCTTCACCGATTTTGGCTTGAGCTATAGCTTCAGCTGTCTGAATTCTTTCGTTTTGTTGAGCTTTAGCTTCACCGATTTTGGCTGTTGCGTTGGCAGCGGCGACTTCTGTTCTTTCGGTTTGATTAGCATTAGCTTCACCGATTTTTGCTTTGGCGATAGCTTCAGATACTTTAATTCGTTGTTCCTGCATAGCATCTGCTTCTCCAATAGCTCCGTATTTATTTTTTTCTGCCACACTTTTCTTAGCTTCATTGATAGCGTGAGCTGCGGCTTCTTTTCCCAATGCCTCAATATAACCTGATTCATCTTCGATATCTGTTATATTCACATTTATCAATGTAAGACCGATCTTTCTTAATTCATTGCCAACATTTGAAGATACGTTGGCTAAGAATTTGTCTCTATCTGCATTTATCTCTTCGATATCCATCATAGCAACTACTAATCGTAATTGTCCAAAAATTATATCTTTTGCAATATCTCTAATTTCTTGGGTAGTTTTCCCCAATAATCTCTCAGCTGCGTTGCACATTACTCCTGGCTCGTTTGAGACAGCTACAGTAAAACGTGAAGGTACATTGACACGAATGTTTTGTTTACTCAAAGCATTTTGAAGATCCACATCAATAGAAATAGGGGATAAATCCAAGTATTGATAATCCTGAATTACCGGCCATACAAATGCAGCTCCACCAGCCAAACATTTTGCTGAGGTACCACCTGTCTTACCATAGATGACCAAAATCCTGTCAGAAGGGCATCTTCGATATCTAGAAATAAAAAAGAATATTAGTGCTATAAAAAGGACAAATAAGCCAACTCCCACGAATAAAAAAACTTGTTCCATAATAATTAGTTTTATAATGATCAAATGTAGTATTTATAAATAAAAATATTTTTATTCACTGTCTTTTATTTTACCAACCAAAAGTACATTGTCTTCTAATATTTTGAAGATATATATAATAGTACCTGTTTCCAATCTATCTCCATCTGTCACAGATCTTAATTCCATTATTTTATTGCCGATATCTACAGTCACAAATCCAATCCCCTCTCTATTTGCTGGAATAGGAATATAAACTTTTCCATATTTACCCAATACATCCTCTATTTCTACATTTCCTTCTTCTGCCAATTTTACAAGTTGATACAAGACAAATGCGACAAAGAATAAGGCGATTAATCCGGAAATAAAAGAAATAATAATAGCTGACTTTAATCCCATGCCTCCCGATAAAGTTATCACTCCTACCCATCCGAAGAATGTAAAAAATGCTATTATGCTCCTGACCGAAAATAAGGTAAAGCCGGGGTCAACATCAAAATGACCGTCACTATCAATTGAACCGTCAAAATCAGTATCAACTTCAATGTCGAAGTCCGAATCAATATCTATCCCCATTATACTGGTAACCAATTGCAGAATAAATAAAATAGAAAATATGACAGCAATAGTCCAAAAGACTTGCTCTTCAAATCTAAGTTCATGCCACCAATTTATGAAATATATTAAATTCATTCTTTTAATTTATCACGAATATAAAGCTATCAGTTAATCAAAACCAATTTCTTTCGACAAATATAGTAAAAAAATCGGTAAACGAAGACTAAAAAATAAAGCAAAGTACATGTTTGATATTTTTATAAAGTGAAAGAAAAATATACTGGTAACGTACCAAACATAATAAATAAGATTTTTTAATAAAAAACGATTGTAAATGAAAATCATGAAAGAAGCGGAGGATAAAAATAGTTTATTAATTTTGCAAAAATACTAAATTGTATCCATGTTTATAACAAAAGACAATTGCAAATCACTAAGTGATAAAGAAATAATATCTAAGTCCATTGAGGAATTGGATTATTTCAAATGTCTTTATGAAAGGTATGGAAAT
>JALSPK010000168.1 GCA_026986005.1 Saprospiraceae bacterium | reverse complement strand
GAAAGGCAAAGACCCATGGACATACGGAGCTAATAAAAAACAGCTAAAAACAAGAAAAAAAGCTCTAAACAGATATATAAAAGAGTCGGAAAGATTTACCGGTTTGAGAAAGAAAATACTAATTCCTATCATCGATTCGATTAAAGTAGTTTTTCCAAATGCAAGATTGTGGGATACCGATATCCAAAGGATGTTGAACCAGGAAAAGGACAAAAAATATTTAAATAAGCTAAAAAAATTAAATTTTGTAACAGCAAAACAAATCTCAACATATAAAGAAATATTGAAAAGCAAGTTTTGGAAAATACTAAAATCAAAACAAAAGGAGCTAAATATGGCTGTACGCAAATCTTTTAATACAAAAACAAAGATGAAGATATTTGCATACAATTCAAAAGGAGAAAAAGATGCAATTATGACCCCTTTGGACTCAATAAAGTATCACAGAAATATTTTACAGACAGGCATGTTAGCAATAGATCCACATACAGGTCATATCAGAGCCTGGGTAGGCGGTGTAAATTTCAAGTATTTCAAGTTTGATCACATAAACACAAAAAGACAAGTAGGCTCTACGTTCAAACCGTTCATTTATGCTACGGCGATATCTCAAAAAGGAATATCACCTTGCATGAAAGTAAAAGACCAACAATATGTAATACAACCGGGAGAAGGTAATTTCAAATTATCCAAACCTTGGGCACCAGGCAATGCAGAGAGGTTCAGTAATGCGGATTTGACCTTGTATGAAGGATTAAAGAAATCAAAAAACTCTGTTTCTGTCTATCTTATGAAGCTACTTGGCAATGTTGACGTAGTAAAAGAATTGGTGGTACCATTAGGTATAGATGAGAAAGATATTCCACCTTATCCTACCATATGTTTAGGCGCTGCTGATTTATCTGTTATGCAAATGACAGGTGCCTACTCAGCTTTTTCTAATAATGGAGTTTATAATAAACCTTTATTCGTAACCAGGATAGAAGACAAGGAGGGTAAAGTTATATATAGAAGTGCATCAGAAGAGCAAAGAGCTTTAAGTCCGGTTCACAATTATGTGATGGTATCTATGTTGAGAAATGCCGGAAGCATAATCCAACATAAGCTAAAAACCCCAATAGGTGGCAAAACAGGAACAACAAATGATTTTAGGGATGGATGGTTTATGGGAATTAGCCCCAATCTAGTAGTTGGAACTTGGGTAGGAGGTGATGATCAATGGATAAAATTCAGGAATATAAGATTTGGCCAAGGAGGATATATGGCTAGACCAATATTTGTAAAATTCATGCAAGGTCTAGAGAGTTCAGCTAATATTGATTATGATCCAAATGTCGAATTTGTCAAACCCGAAGGCGAAATAGATATAGAAATGGACTGTGAAGTGTACGAAAAAATAAAAGCAAAAGACAACCCCAAAGAAGAAGACATTTTTGATGAAGAAGATTAATAGACGAATATTACTTCCTTTTGTTTATTTCATCTCGCAGTTTTGCCGCATGTTCGTAATCTTCTCGTTTTAACGCTTTTTCTAATAATGCTTCAAGGGTCTCAATTGACATTTCTTCTATATCCTTTACTTTTGATTTTTCCTTTTCAGGAATTTTCGGAGCAGTTTTTTCTGTTTGAGGATCTTCCATAGTTACACCCGCTATTTCCATTATAGAATTATAAGTGTAAATAGGAGCTTTAAACCTTACAGCCATCGCTATTGCATCTGATGTCCTAGAGTCAATCGTAAATTGAGTTCCTTCTTTTTCACAAATCAAACTTGAGTAAAAGATGCCCTCTGCCAATTGATGAATTATTACTTCCTTAATATTGATATTAAAAGATTCTAGTGTATTTTTGAATAAATCATGAGTTAATGGCCGATTTGGTATCATATTCTCAAGCGCAACCGCTATCGCTTGTGCTTCAAAGCCTCCAATGACTATAGGCAATCTTTTACTGCCATTTACTTCTCCCAAAATAATAGCATAATTATGTGAATGAGTTACGCTATGTGACAAAGCTATTATCTCTAATTTAATCTTTTCCATTAATACGTTTTAATTAAAAACACAAACGCTTTTATCCAAAAAAAATTGGAAATGCTCAACTATTATACAAATATATACAATTTTTATTTCTCAAACTATTATTAGAAACATTTCATCTATCTACTTATTCAAATCGTAGTACAAAATCACTATAAAAATGTATTTACATAATTTATTAATCCCAAGTAAAACATTTTATTTAACAATGTGTTTAAGAAGCATAAAAGGAAAGTAACTATTCAAATAGTAATCAACTTTTAAGTGAAACTATTTTTCACAAGTAGTCTAATGCTTTATTGAATAGTTCGGATAAACAAAATTTTTTAAGAATAATTAAAACAAATCTATGGAAAAAATAAAATGTTTAATAATTGGTAGTGGTCCTGCGGGATATACTGCGGCAATTTATGCTTCTAGAGCAGGATTAAACCCAGTAGTCTATACAGGCCCTGAACCGGGAGGTCAATTGATGATGACTACAGATGTAGAGAATTTTCCGGGATATCCGGAAGGAGTAATGGGGCCGGAGATGATGGAAGATTTTAAAAAGCAAGCAGAGAAAGTAGGAGCTGATATTAGGATGGAAGTAATAACAAGTACGGATTTCAATGGTAAAAATCATAAAGTCATTACAGAAATGGGTCATGAAATCGAAGCTGAATCTGTGATAATAGCTACTGGTGCAAGTGCAAAATGGTTGGGCTTGGAATCTGAAAAAAGATTGATGAACAAAGGTGTTTCGGCATGCGCTGTTTGTGACGGTTTTTTCTTTAGAGACCAAGTAGTGGTTTTAGTAGGCGGAGGAGACACAGCAGCTGAAGAGGCTCTATATTTATCTAAAATAGTGAAAAAAGTATATATGCTCGTCAGAAGAGACGAACTCAGAGCATCAAAAATCATGCAAAAAAGAGTGAACCAAAATGAAAAGATAGAAGTTTTGTGGAATACGGAAATAAAAGAAATATTGGGAGATCAATTTGTAGAGGCTGTTAGTGTAATCAACAATAAAACAAATGAGGAAAAAGAACTTGAAGTGGCTGCTGTTTTTGTTGCAATAGGTCACAAACCAAATACAGATATTTTCAAGGACTATATTGATTTTGATGATCAAGGGTATATCATTACCGAAAAATCTACAATGAAAACAAATATTGAGGGCGTATTTGCTTGTGGAGATGTTCAGGACAAAGTGTATAGACAAGCTGTATCAGCTGCAGGAACCGGATGTATGGCTGCATTGGATGCAGAGAGATATCTTGCGGAGAAAGAAGGTTAATCAAGTATTATGGAAATCGGGAAAATAAATACTTTAACTGCTACCAGACCAATAGAATACGGTTTTATCCTTGTAGATGAAGATGAAAATGAGGTTTTGTTACCAAATGCTTATCTTTCAAAAGATATAGTATTAGGAGAAAAAACAGATGTCTTCATCTACATGGATTCCGAAGACAGAATTGTTGCAACAATACTGAAGCCAAAGATTAAACTAGGTCAATTTGCTTACCTTGAAGCTATTGATGTTAATGCTTTTGGAGCTTTTATGGATTGGGGACTACCAAAAGATTTGCTTGTGCCATTTGCAGAACAAGCAAGAAAAATGGAAGTCGGTAAATACTATCCTGTCTTTTTATTGCATGATAAGAACACGGGAAGATTGGTTGGTTCAAGTAAAATCAACAAATTTTTAACCTTTGATAATATAGAATTAAAAGTCGGACAGGAAGTAGATATTTTACCATATGGAATGACAGATTTAGGTATGAACGTCATAGTGGAAAATAAATATAGAGGACTGATTTTTAAAACCAATATTCACAAACATATTGAAGAGGGAGAGCATATAAGTGCTTTTGTTAAAAAAGTGAGATCAGATGGGAAAATCGACATTGTGTTGGAGCCGATTGGGTATAAGAAAAGTATCGATAAGAATACTGAAATAGTGCTAAAAGCTTTGGAAAAAAATAACGGATTTTTAGCTTTAACAGACAAAAGCTCTCCACAATTAATTCAAAAGATATTGGGTTTAAGCAAAAAAGCATTTAAGAGAGCAATTGGCAATTTGTACAGACAAAAAACTATTGTATTGGAACAAAACGGTATTAGACTGATAGTGACCAGATCATAAAGTCGTTAAAAATTTAAACATAATCTTTTTGAATATCTGAACAAAAAGGATATATTGCATATTTATAACAATAAAGTTTACTTTATATTGAAATGGAAATGATTTGAAAAGGGAATTCCTGATAAATATCGCGTTTTTGATCTTTATTAATGTATTGATAAAACCATTTTACATTTTTTTTATCGATGCTAGGGTTCAGGACACATTGGGCTCGGAGACTTTTGGAATGTATTTTGGGGTTTTTAATTTTGCTTTTATACTATACATAATCACTGATTTAGGTATCCAAAACTACAATAGCAAGACAATTGCTCAAAACAATGAATTGATAAATCAGTACCTGCCCAACATATTGGGAATTAAGTTGATTCTTTCTGTCATTTATATAGCTACAGGCTTAATATTCGCCTATATCATTGGTTACAACAGCTTTATGATTAAGCTATTTTTAATTATTGCATTTAATCTTATTTTGCTTTCTTTTATTTTATTTTTAAGAACTAATATCTCAGCACTAGGAAAATATAGATGGGATAGTCTAATTTCGAGTTTGGACAAACTTATTTTGATTATAGTTTTAGGGTTTATTCTTTATTTTTCCACAATTGAATTTAGCTTGTACCATTTTATCTTGGCACAGACCTTTGCTTTTTTTATTGTATTTTTAACGGTTTTGATTATTAATTTTCATTTGTCAAAAACTCATACAATAAGATTTTCTATTCCATTTACACGAAAAATACTGAAGAAGAGTTTACCTTACTCACTTGTATTTCTTTTAATGACCTTATACATGAAGATGGATGGTTTTATGTTAGAGAGAATGCTTGCCACACCTGTAGAAGCGGGGATTTATGCTGCTACATTTAGACTTTATGAGGCGTTTAACAATATCGGGTATCTATTTGCAGTCCTGCTATTACCGATGTTTGCAGGTTTGTTTAAAGAAAGAATCAAGCTTAAAAATCTCGTACATTCTAGTCACAACATAATGGTTTTTATAGCAATGTCTGCTGTTGTAATTACTGTATTGTATAGACGAGATATACTTATTTTTATATACCCAAAAACATATACTGAATATCACGGAGATATATTAGTGCTTTTAATGTTGAGCTTTTTTGCAATTAGTTTGACATATATTTACGGAACATTACTTACTGCAGCAGGAAAAATTTCAACTTTCAATAAAATTGTTTTGATAGGAGTGATAATCAATTTGGTTCTAAATATGGCACTTATCCCAAATAAAGGAGCTTATGGTGCAGCGATAGCAACAGTATTTACACAATATTTTGTATTGATAATGCAATATGTATTCAGTTTGAAATATTTTCATTTGGGGTTTGATTTACCTTTGCTTATCAGAAGGGTAGCTTATACATTTTCATTGAGTATTATACTTTATTTATTTAAAGATGGAATTCATTTAAATGTCTGGGTAATGATATTCATTTCCGGTATAATATCATTATTAATTGCAATTTTTTTCGGTATAATCAAGTTCTCTGATTTAAAGAAGTGAATATGGCAAAGTTTAGAAGAAGTCATGGTGTAGACAAAAGAGAAAAAAGTTCTTCCGTTGGAAAAATAATAATGCTTGTGATAATAGCGGCTTCGATGATTTATTTAGTTTTTACATATCTTGGAAAAAGTGTAGCTTCTAGTCAACATGGCAGCAAAGAAGAAGATTTTGTATATAATATTGATGTTTCGGGAATAGATTATATAAAACCGGAAGAAAGGTATTATCTTCCATCCTCTACAACAAATCAAATAGTTCACCATAAATACTATTCACTATCTTACAATGAGGAATATGAGATAGCCGAATGGGTGTCTTATGTACTCACAAAGGAAAGTCTAAGAATCCCCAACGTACACAGGGCAAAGAGATTCAATCCTGATTTGAAAGTTAAATCCAGGTCAGCAATCTATTATGACTATAGAGGCTCTGGTTATAGTCGGGGACACTTGGCACCGGCAGGAGACATGGCATTTAATGAAGCGGCTATGAAAGAGAGTTTTCTTATGGGCAATATCACACCACAAAAAAGAGCTTTTAATGGGGGAATATGGAATGAATTGGAACAAAATGTACGTAATTGGGCATGGAAAGACAATAAGCTTTTTATCGCTACAGGACCTGTTATAAATAATTCGATCACAAACTTCATTGGGAAAAACAAAGTAGGTGTTCCAAATAAATTTTATAAAGTGATATTGGATATTGATGATCCGGAAAGAAAAGCAATTGGTTTTGTGATACCAAATAAAAGAAGCGAAAGACCTTTACAAGAATATGCTGCAAGTATAGATAGTATTGAAAAATTAACAGGTATTAACTTTTTTAAAGATTTGCTTTCAGATGAAGAAGAAAATCGACTTGAATCAAATTTCAATATAAACAAATGGAAAATCAGTAAAAAACTCTATAAGCAAAGGATTCAAGTTTGGAATAAACAATAGTATTTCACAGCAGGTCATACAAAATCGCCATCAAGATATTGATTATAAAAATTTATTTTTCACTTTTTCTGCTTTAAAAAATAGTAAATAATAAATAGCTGGATAAACAAAGATGCCAAAATTGACTCAATATTATAATGCCTTTTGGCTAATACATCTTTTTTGCCCTTTTTTTAGCAACTCACCCTGAATTGCTGCTAAATTGCTAAAATAATCAATGCCAATAAATTTTTGGCATGATATTTGCATGAAGTTTAGTGAGTTATGTTTTTTAATGCAAAAATTATTAATTATGAATACCATTAAACATTCCACACTAAAAAGCAAATACCCCCCCCGATTTCATAATCACTTGATATATAGAATATTAGGCAATACTAATCACTTTAAGAACCGCCATAGCGGGAAAACACTGTTTGTTTTTTTTCTTTTAATATTGCTTTTTTCCCCTTTATCAAAAACCATAAAAGCTCAAACTACTTTACAAAATTATGATCTGGTTTTTGGTCAAGTATCAACTTCCGATGAGGCTTGTGATTTAAAGAAAACGGATGTGAAAATAGTAAATATTGATGCTGGGTATGAAAAATGGTATGTCGATAGAATACATATATATATTAAATATACCGAGAGTGAAAATATAACAATTGATGAAGAAGCGACCTCCAATAGTTTAAATCAAAAAATAAAAGACAATTATGAGGGTATTGATGTAAATGCAATTGTTACTTATGATTCTCAAAATGGAAAGATTACAATTAAAGCTAAAAAACAACAAAATGGATTGTGGCAATCGATTGAAGATATCACTGATTTAATAACCATATATTTTAAAGGCGAACCTTCAACTCATGTGATTTTTTCATTTGAATATAATAATCCACAAACAAATTTTATATTAAGAGACTATGATGAGCCCAATGATATTTATACTTGTATTCCCGTACAATCAGACTATGATCCTACCCAACCTCCTTATATTGATATAACATGCGACTATACGTTTGATGATGCTACGAAAAATTATGATTTGGCATTTAGTGAAGTTTCTCAATCGTATGATTGTCAACAGAATAAAATCGATGCACAAATAGTCAATATCAATGAAGATGATGAAGAATGGGAAGTTGAAAATCTTGATATATATATTCATTATTATGATTATGATAATTCAGGGAAAGATATAACTATTTTACAAACAGA
>JALSPK010000167.1 GCA_026986005.1 Saprospiraceae bacterium | reverse complement strand
ATCATATTCCTAGATTTCATAGTCAAAGAGATATAGAGATTTTTAATGAATTAGCGTTAGATGTACAAAATGGTTCAAAAAAATATCCTGATACTAATGCTTTAAAAGAGTTATATTTTCAAAAAACTGGTAAAAAATCATCATTTCATAAGTATAATGTTTTAGCATATGATAAACAAAGTAATACAATTCCAGCTCATTTATACAAAGATGGATTAAGACATATTCATCCAGATCACAATCAATCAAGAAGTATAACACCAAGGGAAGCAGGAAGACTACAAACTTTTGATGATGATTTTGAATTTATTGGAAGTCAAGGAGCTTGTTATCAAATGATTGGAAATGCCGTACCACCATTATTAGCAAAAAAAATAGCACTTGCAGTTGATATTTTATTAGAAAGGTATTATTAATGTTATTTAATACAAATTTAGAAGAAATAATTTTTCATAGACATCAAACAGTTCGTTCCGATGAGTTAGTTATATTATCAGGTTATCTAGGACCAAATCCTGTTAATAGATTAGCAAATTTACCATTTAATTCTACAGTAATATATGGAATGTATGGAGATAAAGGTATTCAAAATAGACTGCATAATGCTTTAATAAATGCTCAAGTTAATATACCAAATGTAAATATATATTATTCAACGGTACCAATTCATTCAAAATGTTACATATGGAAGAATCAAAATATTATACAACATGCTTTAATTGGTTCAGCAAACTTTTCTACAAATGGATTAACTACACCTTATCGTGAAATATTAGCAGAAACAACATATGATACTTTCCAACCACTTCATGAATATGTAGATAGAGTAATGACAAACTCTATACTTTGTACTGATGTTGAGTTAATGCAACAAAATAGACAACCAATTACAACACCTAGCATTCAAGTTTCAACTCAATTT
Organism: Saprospiraceae bacterium; assembly: GCA_026986005.1. Taxonomy (GTDB): domain Bacteria; phylum Bacteroidota; class Bacteroidia; order Chitinophagales; family Saprospiraceae; genus JADJGA01. The sequence continues at coordinate 848 of JALSPK010000167.1, read as the reverse complement.
TGTAGAATGTCCTTATTAGGAAGAGGTGATATTCTTCATCAAGCGAGTGGATTAAATTGGGGACAAGGTAATGGACATGTAGCACCAAATGATGCATATATTGCTATAAAAAAAGATTATATAAGACAATATCCAAATTTGTTTCCACCAAAACAAGATTTTACTACAATGACTAACATTGGTGGACGACAAAATAGACATAATGATATAGTTGAAATAATTTGGGATGATGGAATGATTATGGATGGACTACTTGAAGGTAGTCAAGATGAAAATGGATTAAAATATCCAAAACAAATTAGTTCATTTCCTAGTAAAAGCTTTATGGGAGAATATCTTAGACAAAGACTAGGTGTCCCCTCAGGACAACCTGTAAGTAAGGATGATTTACAAAGATATGGTAGAGCAGATATAGATATTTCATTACAAGATGAAGGAATATATTATTTTGATTTTTCTGTATAGTTATTAAAGTATAAGGAGAAACCCCATGAGCTTCCAACCACAACTTGCCTACTCAGCTTCAGCAGGGTCGGGTAAAACTTTTGCCCTTTCAGTGCGTTATCTCTCTTTACTTTTTTTGGGCGAAGAACCCTCTACTATTTTAGCTGCGACCTTTACCAACAAAGCAGCCACAGAGATGAAACAGCGTGTTATTGCACTGCTTATTAATCTTGAAGAAAAAAAAGTTGAGTTGGCTGAAATAGCTAAACAGACAGGGTTGAGTGAAGCTGAACTCTTAGCCAAACAGCCTGTAATCTTAGAAAACTTTTTAAGCAGTTCAAACTACATTGTCACGCTTGACAGCTTTTTTACCTCCATTTTACGTTCGGCTTCGCTTTACATTG
>JALSPK010000166.1 GCA_026986005.1 Saprospiraceae bacterium | reverse complement strand
TCTTCACTCCCATGGGTTATTTTCACAGATCCACAAGTTGCAGGTACAGGGATTGACGAAGATCAGGCAGCAATTCAAAATATACCTTTTGAAGTTTCCAAAATAGAATTAAAAGATGTTCCCAGATCAATTGCTGCAAATGATACAAGAGGATTCATCAAATTGATTAGGAATAAGGACACGGATAAACTCATAGGTGCCAGAATTGTGGCACCTGAAGGTGGTGAACTCATTCAGCAATTGAGTATGGCAATTAAATACGGGATTACAGTTGGGGATTTGGCAGACAACCTTTATCCGTATTTAACTCTTGGGGAAGGGATAAAACTTGCAGCGATTACCTTTGGAAAAGATGTTTCAAAATTGAGTTGCTGCGCAAGTTGAGATGGATTATTCAAGTATCTTAAGTTTAAAGATTGGGTGAAATAAGAGTTTTTAATTTGAATAACTATTTGGACAGATACAAAATAGTCAATAAATCATCCTGAATTCTCTTTTTTTACTATATTTGTGTCTAATTCTACAATAACCCAAAAGTTACCTGTTTATGAATAAAAGACTTGTTTCGCTTGATGCTTTTAGAGGAATGACTATTGCTTTAATGATATTGGTTAATATTCCCGGCAGTTGGTCATATGTGTATCCACCTTTTGAACATGCTGATTGGAATGGTTGTACTCCTACCGATTTGGTATTTCCTTTTTTCTTGTTTATTGTTGGTGTTGCGATGGCATTTTCATTTGCAAAATATAATTACCGGCTCAATGCCAAATCGCTTCTGAGGGTAATTGAAAGGACTTTTATGATATTTTTTGTGGGGCTCATATTAAACTATTATCCATTTTTTAAAGATATTTTGCATAGTGATAGTTTCGCGTTGAATCTATTGGATGTACTTAAAAAATTGATACTCTCACTTATTCCTTTTTTTGGATTTTTATGGATTGTAAAAAAGGCGTTTTCATTGGCAAATGTTGTGACATTTTCTAATAAGTCATCAATATTGAAAATGGTTTATTTATCTTTGTTGGCTGTTGCTTTCGTGTTACTTATTGTTTTTTTACCGCAATTATTGGAATACACAGGATTTTACAACAAGGGGGTGTCGCATTTAAGAATACTAGGGGTTCTTCAAAGAATTGCACTTGCATTTGGATTTTCATCTCTATTAATATTATCGTTTGACAGGAAATATATTCCCTATGTAATAGCGATTATATTATTTCTTTATTGGTGGTTAATGTGGCAATTTGGAGGAGATAATCCCTTCAGCTTGGAAGATAATTTCGAGCGGTATATCGATTTGAAAGTATTAGGAGACAATCATGTTTGGCATGGTAAAGGTATCCCTTTTGATCCGGAAGGTTTACTATCAACTTTGCCTTCTATCGGCACACCATTATTGGGATATCTTGTTGGTAGATATATCAAAGAAAATAAAAATGCATTTGGTACTTGGTTTTATAAAATAATTGGCTTTGGAGTATTATTGATATTATTAGGGCAGCTATGGAATGTTGTTTTTCCCATCAACAAATCTCTATGGACCAGTTCGTATGTCCTCTATACTGCAGGATTAGCAACGGTCGTCCTTATGGCTTTTTACTGGTTAATCGATATAAAAAAACATAAAACTTGGAGCAATTTTTTCATAGTATTTGGAATAAACCCTTTGTTTGCATTTGTAGTTCACGTCCTTTGGGTCAAAATATTGCTTTATATTATTAGATGGGAGAATGCGACAGGCAAAATAGAAAACGGATATGGGTG
>JALSPK010000165.1 GCA_026986005.1 Saprospiraceae bacterium | reverse complement strand
TTTTAAACCTCTTCCCACTCATACCCCACTATATTCCTTTTCTCCTTGCTAAATTCTATGCCTATAAGGTAGATATTGTCAAAATTGCTATATTTTTCGTAATAGCGTTTTTCTTTTATTTGTTTCAGAGCAGCTCCGGTTGCTTTTTCGCACAATTTGAATTCTATGATAAAGACCTTGTCCCGATACTGCAGAGTCAGGTCTATGCGACCAAAATTGGACACATCTTCAGGGATAAGATTTACGGGTAAACTTGCCAAATATGCATATATCACACTCGCATAATAACCTTCAAATTCCGGTAATTTATTATTTGTAAAATTATTGTAGGGTATTGATGCAAATAGTGAAAACAAAGCCTCTTTAAAACCCTCTAATTCTCCATCTTTCAACATATTGAGCAATCGTCTTTGCTGACTAAATTTTTCTTCCTTCTGCTCTGTCAGGTATGTAATAAATAAACTATTTAAAGACAATTGTATTTCTTTATTCGGTATTCCTAAATGATAATTCACTCCAAAATCATCTTTAATTTGTTCTTTAATTGTTAAATAGCCAGTTTGCCATAACAATGCTACCAATGCTATATTGTCAACATCAAATGTATTAAGAATCTCTTTGGTAGCAACAAAATTTTCTATATTCGGAATAAAATACTCTCCTGTTTTTAACATTTCTATTAAAAATGACGGGTTACCTGTCTCCCACCAATAATTGCTATATTCATGATTATTGGAAATGAAAAGTAATATATCAAAGGGATTATATACTTTTTCGCCAAAATAATTATAGCCATTGTACCACAATTTGACCATTTCCATATCCGCTCCTTTTAAGTGCTCCTTGAATACAGTCAATAAATCATTATGTGTATATCCACATATATTACCGTAATTGGCATTCAAAGTAATGTCCTCTATATTGTTCAATCCACTAAACAAATTCATCTTGGAAAACTTGCTTACTCCGGTGATAAATACAAACCGGATATATGCATCATTGTCTTTAATGACAGCATAAAAGTTCTTCATTGCATCACGCATTTGACGTGCCACATCGCTATCCGTTATATTATCAAGTATAGGTTTGTCATATTCATCAATGAGAATAACAACTTTTTGGTTGTATTTTGCATAAGCTGATAATATCAATTCCTGAAAGCATTCCACCGGATTATTTGATTCACAATCTATTTCCAAATCCCTTTCTGCTTTTTTCAATATCCACCTTAATCGCGGATAAAGTTGGTTTATATCTTTCTCCACTCCCGAACCAAGACTTACACGCAAAACAGGATATTTATCATCCCAATCCCATTTATCATAAATATAAAGTCCCTTAAAAAGCTCCTTTTTGCCTTCGAAAATATCCTTTAGTGTATCCAAAAACAAGCTTTTACCAAAACGGCGCGGACGGGATAAAAAATAATACCTTCCTTTGGTAATTATATCATAGGCTATCCCGGTTTTATCTACATAAACAAAACCTTCTGTTATAATATCCCTGAATGTTTGTATTCCTATCGGTAGTTTCTTCATAATGGATGGCTTTTAAATACAAAGATACAATATTTTTTGTTTATTTTTATGCCAATGTTGGAAGATTCCATTCATTTAACGATTTTCAGGTTTAATATTTACAACCAATTTGATTTGCCCTTTCAGGGCGCAGGCATATTTTTATTGCCGATACCCGGGCATGCTTCCCGGGTTGAAGTAATTTGGGCTTTCAGCCCGGAGGCTATGGTATAATTTCCTACATGCTCATTCTAA
>JALSPK010000164.1 GCA_026986005.1 Saprospiraceae bacterium | reverse complement strand
GGGAAATACTTCTTATTTCTTTAACATCGGGAAGATTTGAAACCGCCAATTCCACTTGATATGTCACAAATTGTTCTATATCCTCCGTACCAAGATTGGGCGCAGTTGTGATAACCAAAACCTGATTGTTAGTTATATCCGGTACTGCATCAAGCGGAACTTTGGTCATGGAATAAAATCCACCGATTATCATACTTATTGTTAGTAAAGCGATAATAGCTTTATTTTTGATTGAAAATTTTATTATACTGTTTATCATTATTTTTTATTTTAATACTATACTCCAATTAGTGTCTGTCTATAAAGTGCTTAATTTTTTAAAAATAAAGATTTTTAAATTTCAATGACTTTATGGACGGACAACTACTTAAGCTTAATAGATTTGAAAAAAGAAATTATCATCTTTTATCAAAAATTAATGGTATAAAATATTGGCGGACGCCAAAATGTGTATATGTTTTCTTTTTCAGGAATAGATAAATGAAAAAAAGAAAAAGGTATAGTTTCACTTTCTGTTTCATTTATATCAATAATAACGGGTTCTGCCGATGTATGGCAACAATCACAAGAACAAAATGGCGAACAAAAATCCATGTCATGATGATGTTCATTATCCGTTATCTCAAAAGTATTTGAAGCATTTTGGTCTAAAGCGTGAATATCATTGCATGGCATAATAGCAAGAGCTAAAATATAAATTGCCAAGATGCCTGATATGTTTTTCATCCAAAAATTATTATTGATATATTATTAACGGCAAAGGTATAAAAAAGTTTGTGCAACTCGGTTGCAAATAGTATCACATAACCAATTAATTACAATTGGAACAAATTCCTTTTATAACCATATTAACGCTTTCAAGAGTAAAATCTATGGGTAAATTTATTGTTGGAACCGGTATTTCATTCAAGCAAAAAGTCTTTTGACATATTGAACAGACAAAATGAACGTGTAAATCTTGAGGAAGGCAATCGCATTTTTCTTGACACAAAGCGTATTTCATCGAGCCTGAACCATCATCAATACTATGAATTAATTTTTTTTCTTCAAATGTTTTTAAGGTTCTGTAAAGAGTAGATTTATCAGCATTGTGAAATATATTTTCTAATTCCGGTAAACTAATTGCTGTTGTCTGTTCTGTCAATACTTCAAGGACCAATTGACGCATTGCAGTAGGTTTTATATCTCTATTGTGAAGTTTTGTGTCCAGTTCATTATCCATATCTTATCCATATAAATTATAGAATCAAAGTACAAATATAATAAAAAATTTCTACTATTATATCAAGAAATACTTGTATTTTACCGGCTATTTCATTTATTTTAGTATTATTAACAAATTGCAAGCAAGTACAGGGTGTTGTAGCCCTACTCATCCTATAATCTTCCCTTGGCAAGCGCGGGAGGAAATATCAACATACAACTTCAAAGTACTGAAATATCGTGGGTTGATGCACCTACTTTAGGAGACTGGGAGGAGGGTATAGCCAAAATCCGTAAGAACTGAATGGCTCTAGGGTCAGGAGCGAGTTTGGCAAAAAAAACATACCAAAGCAATTTCCTCAGTTTATCCTTATTATTCACCGTATCTGTTTTTTTAAAATTATCTAAATCAATTACAAAATAAAATATTGAAATATTGCAATAGTACAAATATAATATTAAATCTAACTAGATTAAGTACAAATCAGCTACTTTTCTTAAAAATAATTAAAATAAATTAAAACAAATATTATGCAAAGAAAAATGAAAGCTGGTATCTTAACATATACAAATCTTATGGTAATGGTGCATTTTTATTATTAAAATCATTAAAGATTAATCCTTTTAATCACAAAATATATCCTATAAAGTTATTTCAAATAAATAACGGAGATATTATTTTAAAATGTCTTGATAATAATTTTAACTATTCCGATAGAATGAATTCTCCAACTGCTATTGCTTGGATATGTTTTTCAGCAGAAATCTTGTTATTTAACCAGGTAACACTGGGTTAATACAACTCCCATTATCATATCAAATCCATCGCACTTTCCCTTAAGAGAAACCTCATCTCCCACTTGAAAATTATTAATTTTATTCAGGTTTTCTTCAACTGTTTTAGTATTTAATGCGCAGTTCACACCTTCCATTTCATCATTTAAAACTATGGAAACTTCTGTGCTATCTTTCACTATTTCTACGATTTTACCCGTGACCTGAATTACTTTATCTCCATATTTTTCATTACCTGCCATTTCATTTGCACTATATTCTTTAAAGAGAACCTTGGCTTCTACCTTAAATGAGGGCTTTTCTCCAGCAACATCTCTATGAGGTTTATTAAATATATAATACACTACTCCCAACCCTATCACAAGCCCAATTGCTGCTAATATTAATAGATTTTTTATCGTTTTATTCATCTTTATTGTTTTTTTGGTATTATCATTTAAGAAGTTAGACTAAGACACCACATAGTTTTGTACAGTCGTCACTATCTAGTATTTGTCCATAAAGTCATTAAAATTCAAAAATAATCTTTTTGCGATATTTTTACTTTATTCAAATTACTGATGCTAAGGCATCACTAATCCTCAGAAAGACAAAAATCTCATCAAAAATCTTTATTTTTCAAAAATCAAGTACTTTATAGACAGACACTATCTATAAAACTTGTAGTCAAAATGAACATTTAATTTAATTTCATCTTTAATAGCTTTTTTATATGCTTTTTCTATTTTAATATGGTATTCTTTTAGGGAAACATTAAATTGAGTACTTGCCGATATTTTGCCATTTTCAACTATGATTTTTCCCGTTTCTTCAATATCTCTTGTTTGCCCATGAATAGTCAGCTTACCTACAATAGTTATATCATAAGTACCATCTTTTCCCAAATCTACGCCTTCAAAATTACTTATTTTACCTTTAAAAATAGCCTTAGGAAATTTATTTGGTTCAAGGTAATTTTCATTGAAATGTTCCTCTACGAGTGCTTCTTCAAATCTAAAAGACCTAATCAATGTTGAAGCGACAATATCTCCATTTGCACTATTTAAAATACTTGCTACCTTTTTATTTACACCATCTATTACAAATAATGGTGTTTCTGAAAATATTTCTATTTTTCCGGTTTTTGTTATATATTTTTGAGCATTTATTTGCGTAATAATGCCAGTTGCTAATACTGCAATTATTAATAATATATTTTTCATGATATTTGTTTTTTGCTTTAAATAATTATTCTTTATGTTTTCCAATTCCAATGGTAAATACACGGGACATATTGAATCCGAAATATATGCCACCATCAAGCCATTTTGAGGTCGTTTCTCCAATAAATCCATCCTCAACCATTGGTCGGGAATTTGTGAAAAACAGTTGAAAAACATGCCCACCTGTTTCGATATCAAAACCAATAGCTATTGGGTATTGATAAATATTGTCTTTGGTTACGTGGTTGGTATAGAATACCTCCCAGGTTAATGCCACTCTTCTTATAAATTTGTATCTACCTCCTATTCCAAGGGCAAGTATATCATTTTTCTCGCCAACACTTACTAAGTTGCGATGAACATAAGTAGGCGACAATTGCAATGAGAGTTTTTCGTTGAATTTGCGCCCAATCAATAGCTGATGAGTATATGCAAACCTCGGGGTTATTTCATTCCATTTTGCATCTTTCATATCCGGAAGATCATTTAGCCCCCGCAAAGTTTTTATTGACCAATCGGTATAATACGATATTGCTACGGGCATTACTTTTACTCCTTTTGTTTGTCTGAATATTGACAATTTAGTTGAAGCATCATAGACTTTTTTGTTTGTTCCTCTTCGTATTCCGACCATCAACCAGTCATTGATACCATATTCAAAGGAAAAATTAATTAAAGCATTATCCAGTCCAAATATGGAATATGTGCCCTCATTTAACTGACCAAAACGGTGATTGATTCTAAAATCTAACTGTCTTTTGACCATCCTTTCAATTGAATGACCATTTATGATTCTTGTAGATTTGAAGGTGGCTGTTACTATTTCAGGCTCTTCGACAACTTCACTATCCAACATATCCAAGAGGTCATCTTGAGAAAGAACAGGAGTTGAAAATATTAAAAAGAATCCTATAATTGCTAAATATAAACTTTTCATGTATTTGTTTTTTGTTTTTTTAATTGTCTTTTGCACCTTCTTCGATCCAAACTAAAATAGTTCTTTGTATTTTTTCTGAGAGTATTCCACTTATTGGCATTGGGTTTTGGACATCTGTCATCCTTTTGTAAATAACACTATTAGGTGGATTATCTAAATCTAACATGTTTTTGTTTCTCAAGTCCTGAAAAGCATTTTCAGCAGAAAGATTTGGTGTGATGCCTCCATTGTTGTGACATCCAATTGAATTGCAACTTTGATTGAATATTGGTATTATGTCCTGCGAGAAACTGATGTTTTCAATTCCAGACACATTCGGATTATATTCTTTCCACTCACAAGATGTACAGAATAAGCACAAAGTTAAACTTAGTGCAATCAGTATTTTAATTGATTTTATATAGAACATTTTATAATATTTTAATTTAAAATATGTGAATTGTAAAAAAAAACCCTACCCAACTAATTTTATAAAAATCAGCAATGTATAAAAATTCCTTAAAAAATATTTGCTATATCTTTCTTAGCCGGGTAGAGTTGCAGTCCATTATTCAAAATCAAATAATGATAATGACTGAAATATTATTTTTCAAATTTTAATACTAAGTTTGTTTTAATCTCATGTGCAATAGCTGCGTTGTTAAATATAGCTAAACCAAAAGGAAATTCTTTTGAGGTTTCAAACTTCACATCATCGTCAATATTACCGGTATCAAGTGCTCTTGAAAATTCACATACCCAACCTGAACCTGTGTGTTTTGCTGAAATAGCTATATCAGCTTTACTACCGGTAAAGTTCTCTAAATATACACTTGGGATCCTTTTATTTCCTGTTTTGTTTTCATATCCTCCATCAGCAGGGTTTATTGAACCACCTTCGTATGATAAAACACCTTCAGAAGAAACTCCTGTTACTAATTTAGCTGTTCCATTGTCGATTTGATCTTTAGTAATCCAAAAATAATCAGTTCCATTAGGAATAATGTATTTTGGAACAGATACTTGTTCTCCTGTACCATCAAGAGCTAATTTTTGATTGTTTCCATGATATCCTTTATCTCCTGCATCGCCGGTACGACCGTTAACATCCGCATTTCCAGTGTGTTTTTTGTATACCATTCTCTGATCGTCAAGTGTAGTAGGCTCTACAGAACATCTTACCCTTTTCCAATGCCACATATCTACCAATTCTCCTTCATTATTGGTATAATGTCTCGTAGGCTTTTGATTTGGACTTGTAACTGTTAGTCCTTGGTGACAAGTGGCATAGCAAGTGTTAGAAGCAAATCCTTCAACTTCATTCGCAGCCCATAAGAAAGCAAATTTGTCCTCGTAGAATTTGTCATCTTTAGTATTAGCATATTTGTGCTGGCCTTTCCATCTTTTAGCAGCTGAATCAAAATACCATGATTGTCTATCTTTACTATCTTCTTTATCATCCCATTCCAATAAAAAATAAATTCTTTCACCATAAGTTCCTGCACGTAATGTAAAATGATTTGATTCTCCTGTATATGGATCAAATACTCCTACAGGACTGTCAGAACCATCACCATTAAAATCAGCAGAACCTCTTGAACCAGCATCAGGGACAACAGTAGTTCCATTTAAAGTTTGACATGTTTTCCACATTTCATCAATAGTACCATCCAATGTAGGAGCTGATGTGAATTTTTTAGCAAGTAATTCAGTTGTACTCGTTCCCGGATCTATTGGTTTATCATCTTCACCACAAGAACTAATAAATACCATCATAAGTGATAGTATGCAAATCATTAAAGCATTAAATTGTAACTTTTTCATTTTATTAAGTTTTATTTCAAAAAATATAGTTTTAAATTCATTGCAATTTATCACAAGATACATACCAAAATACAGCTAATTTTCATGTCATATAAAACTGGACTCTTTAATACATTAAAACACATAAGTTTACTCAAGCAAATATTAATTTGCAAGAGTATATAGATGAAAAAAAAACTATTAGGAAACCGTCGTATTGACGTCGAATCGTCGAAATGACGACCAATTAGTGTCTGTGTAGTTACTTACTTTATTCAAATTACTGATGCCAAGGCATCACTAATTCTCAGAAAGACAAAAATCTCATCAAAAATCTTTATTTTACGAAAATCAAGCACTTTATAGACAAACAATAAATAATTAAGGAAAAGTATAAAATCACTATCAAAATTTGAACTGTGTTTTTAGCTCAATGATTCTATACCGCATGGGTGAGTTGATACCAATAAGGTATCTTTCTTAAAAGCAATTACAGAAAAAATAGCAATATAAATGTAGTAATGCCTGAAGTGATAAGTGCCAAGAGCCATTGACTCAAATAGCATATATGTAAAAAATAATATGAAAGGATATTTTAGTTGATATGGTAGCTTTATAACCATTCCGTATGTAATAACAAATATAGCAAATAAAAAAAACAAATATAATATACCCAACTGAGAAACCAAACCTGAATAAGAGTCCAATGCATCGTAGGTTTGAAAATATTTGGGATATTTGCCTTCTCGTTGATACTCTTTCAACTCTTTTCTGAAATTTCCCAATCCAACACCAAAAAGAGGTTTGTCTAATGTCATTAAGACACCTGATTTTATTACTTCAAAATATGTCGTAGGATATACGCTAAACTTTTCTGTTTTAAAAACAGCTTCCTTTGATTGTACTTTTGACTCCTTATTGTCGAATGAAATGATAAAATAACTTAAAAACACATAAAGTATGCCCGCAAATAAAACAGGAATAAGGTTTATTTTAAAGGGAAAATTATTCTTATAAAAAATTATTGCAAAAAGCACTGCTATCAATAACAATGCTTCCTTCGTCATAGATACAATACTCAAAATAAAAACCAATACTATATGTGAATATTGCAATCGTGAATATGCAAGCTTAAGTATAGTAAAAAAACTTATTAGACTAATATATAAATTAGGTGAATAGCTGAATCCTTTTATCCTAAAAACATCTCCAAAATAGGGATAATCACGGTAAATCAGAACAAATTTACCAGAATCAAAGAAATAATACAATACAAATCCAAGAATACCAATTCCAATCAAAATCCAAAAACCAATATCAGCTGAAAGTTTTAAAACTTTTTTCAACTCTTTGTATTCTAAAGCCCTTAAACTTCCGGAAAGCAAAAAATACAACGCAATAAGATATAGATATTCAATTAACTTTAAAAACACGATTTTTTCAAAATAAATTAATTGGCTTAATATCATTATTAAGCTTAGAAAAATAAAACTTTTATCAATCGTTAATAAATTAAATCTTATTTTAAGATGATATTTAAAAACAAAAAACAGAGATAATACTATAAATACTATCTCTGTCGGTTGAAATTTGTATCCAATCTTTGGGAAAAAAAATATATGAGAAAAAATCGTTGATATTATCAGTAAAATAGGTAATAAAAGTTTTAAATTGATTCCCCTATTTATATACATCATCTAGTAAAATTTGTTTTAATCTCAAAAGTACTCTACTTGAGCATTATCTCCTTAAAATTATTGAAATTTAATATTATTCCCTAATTCGTCTTTTGAATATGGTTTTATCCATTTTAGGAGGATTGTCAGGATCATACCCGTAAGCTCTCAATGACAATATATAAGCAGCTTCCAACCTTTCTTCCGGAGTCCGTGATCTCCAAAAAGAAACATTATTGTCCGCTTCCTCGAAAGTTTGTTTTTTAAAATATGACTTATCTAATCTGCTGTTCATAATAATAATTATTCTTCTTCTAATTGTTGTATATCGTTTAAATCTTTTAAACGACCTGAAGCTTTTTTTGCTTTTATTAAACTATT
>JALSPK010000163.1 GCA_026986005.1 Saprospiraceae bacterium | reverse complement strand
AAATGCCTATATCGGCATCTATTTGCCAAATTTTACCGGATTTTAAAGATTTTGTTTCTAATTTTTAATATTTTGTGCTAATTTTACGAACTGCCGTTACCTGCAAGGCGAAGAACGAGAAACTGCAGAACATAAATTGAAAATATTGAAACGAAAATTAGAATATATAACTAAAAAGCTAACTGGCTGGAAAGATTTTGTTTTTACCGACCCGCAGAAAAAGGAAGCCTACGCACATTGCACACATTTGCAAATTGCATTGGCTTGCCCACAAACCAAAATTTGCAAAAGAGAGCAATTAAGCCAAACTAAAAAGTTGATATGAATTTAGGAATAATTGGAGGTGTAGGTCCTATAGCAGGATTAGATTTATTTAATAGAATATTGCTAAAAAGTAATGCTATTTGTGATAATGAATATTTACCGATGATATTATATTCAGATTCGAAAAAAATTGCAAGTAGAACAGAATCATTCTTTCAGAACAATATAAAACCAGCAAAAGATATTATTGATATAATAAAGCAACTTCAAATATTTCACATAACACATGTTGTAATTGTCTGTAATACAATCCACATCCCATTATTTTTTGATAAAATTTGTGATTTCTGTAGTAATAATAATATAAAAGTGTATAGTTTAGTAGACATAGTTGAAGAGTATATAGTAAAAAATAACTGTGTTGACAAGTACTTATTATTATCTACACGTGCTACATTTCAATCAAGAATATATCATAATATACTCACTAAGAGTCAAAAAACTATAATTAACATTAGTAAAAATGATTTATTAAAGATTGATAAAATTATTAAAAATTTTAAAGGAAATATAAATGACTATGCTAAATATTATAAAGAAATATTTAACATTATTAATAAGTATAACTATGAAAACATAATACTTGGGTGCACAGAATTATCATACATATTCTTCAAACTTGGAATAGATTACTATATTGACCCGATTGAACTATTATCAAATAAAATATTGGCTGAATATGAATAAAATTGAACAAATAATAAAGGAATTTAATCACAAAAATTACGAAAATTGTTTGATTCTAATTCAAGAAATCAGCTTTACTAAATATTCTATTTTTGATCGTGATGCTATTGAATTTATCAAAATACTAAATCAATTCAGAAGCAAAACAATAAATGATGAAGGAATATTAATATTATCTAAATTAATAAATATTTTAAAACATATAAAAATGTACAAAAAAGCATTTATAGTACATGGATGGGATAACGAGTTAAAATTGGAAACGAAAAATTATTTTCAGAACAGTTTAAGTATTGAATGTACAATTTTGCATGAGCAAGACGGTGCTGGAGATGTAATTATTAACAAGTTTGAAAAATTTGCTTCTGATACAACCTTTGCTATTATTCTTTTATCTGATAATGATAGTTTTGGTGAAAAATTTGAAGACCCCGATGCACTTAAGAGACCAAGACCAAATGTCCTTTTTGAGATGGGATATTTTTTTGCAAAATTTGGTAGAAACAGAGTTATTATTTTGAAAAAAGGAAATGTTGAGATCCATTCTGATATTTATGGAATTGAATATATTGATGTATCTAATGGAGTAGAAAGTGCGGGGGAAAAAATTAGGAAGCGGATTGTATCTATTTTTAAATAAAACTTATATACCTAATGGAGAATAAGGCACTTAAATGGAATGAAGATTTTTTTGATTGGATCTATACAATTGATGAAATATCTAAAAAGTACATTTTCATTGGAACTAGAGATGGGTTTCTAAAGGTTCTTCGGTACACGGCAAGAACAGAAATTTGTTCACTTAACTTAGAATCTTGGATTGGAACAATAAAAGTACTACCTGTTGAAAAAGAGGGATTAACATCATATTATTTACTTGTAGGAACAAAAAAAGGTAGGTTTGTTTGTTATGAATTTATTGATGAAAAACTTTATCCAATTTTCACTTTTCATGCTAAAAATACCATCAGGGAAATTGATTTTATCAGAGATGTAAGTATTGAGAACACTTGGGTTGCTTTTGGTTCTGAAGATAGACATGTTTATTATTTCAATTTCAACCGTTTAATTCAAGCCGTTGAAATTAAAGGAGATACAAAAGACATCATATCTAAAATCAAAACAAATGGTTGGATTCGAAGTGTAGCGTTTTGTTCTAATGTAAATGATGAATTTCTTATAGCTGCGGGGTGTGGAAATAAGTATTTGTATTTCTTTGATTTAAATGGTGTTGAATATGATAAAATAAACGTTAATTCAAAAATTCACTCAATAATATCCGATCAAAAAACTCCCCAACTCTTTTGCGTTTCTGATTCAAAGAAGTTCTTCAAGATTACCTCTAAAATAGGGAATAAGCCTGGAAGATTTGAGATTTATAAAAAGATAAACCTCCTAATGAGATCCTCGAAAATTATATTTAGAAATGGAAGGTTTGATCAAATATTGATAGTCTGTGAAAGTTCAAATTCACAATCAGTTGTATTACTATACGATGATTGTAAAAACTATTTTTGCAGATACTCATTTGAGCACAAAATATATACAATAAAAGATATTGGAGAAGAAAAGGATAAAGCATTTCTTATAGGAAATAATCTTTATTCATTATCTTGCTATGCATATTCAACTCATCTGAAGTTAAAAGAGGTAGATTTTCAGTCTTACAGTCTAACAACCGATTTCAATAGTGATAGTTTAAAGAAATTTGAAAATTTCTCAAACTTATTTCTTCTTGGTATTAAAGTAAAAGAGGAAGAAGTAGGAATTGGACGTTTTTTACATATAGTTGAAGATCCTGAAAAAGGTATCTTTGCGTTAGTTGCCACAGATGAAGGAAATTTCTTTTTATTTGATATCAAAAATGAAAATTTACTTCGATTAGCTCAAAACAAGGTAGAAGATGTTCGGATTTGGTCAATATATGGTTTTTTTGAAGACGATATTTTAAAAACTTATGTGGCAACAAGTAATAATCAAATCAAAAAATATTCAGCTCATTTTACTGGTACGAATAATCAAAATGTCGTTTTTATTGAAGAAAAAGATTCTTTTTATATTGATGACTGGGCTCGCGAAATAAGACCAATTTCAAATAGTGATGATAAAAATGAATTTATTATATCCTGTGAAAACGGAGATGTTAAATTCTTTAAAGGAGAAATACATTTTAATAATAATCAAATTAACAGAAGTGTATTTTGTCAAAAAGTATCAAATGAGAAATACATAGTATTAACTGGTTCAGATGACAACCTTATTTCATTTTATGATATTCAAAAAAGAAAAAATGGTTTCGAAATAATAGATGAGTGGAAGTTTAACACTATTGATAGAGTAAGAGAAGTAATCATACATGAAAATCTTTGTATTGCAGTATCAGAGGATAGATTTGCCTATGTTTTAACTAAACAAGGTGAATTAAAATGGAGGTATCAATTTCCTCACAGGGTATTATGTGTCGACATGTTTATAAATAATAAGGCTGACTATTTCTTTGTTTTTGGGTGTGGAGATGGAAATGTTTACTTTCTTGATACTGATCGTTCTATTTCATACACATACACTTTCCCTGATAGAATAAGAGATTTAAAAATACTAAATAGAAAATACTTTCTTGTTGCGTCCGAATCTTCTTTTATATATAAATGTAACCTTTATGATGATTTCATAAAATGTTACTTTGATGATTTTACAACATATATTACTAAAGAGATTGAAATAATTGCTTTGAACGCAGAAGATGCTGTTGTAATAGATCTAGCAAAAAAATCTTTGGCTGAAAAGATGGTTCTTTTGAATTACATTGAATATTGGTACTCTCCAGCTAATATTTATATTGCGATTTCTCTAATAGAGGCTTGCAGAAAATTTTATGAAGAAACACCGATATTAACTACATATTATATTTATGCTAAGGCAATTGTATTTTTAACTTTAAAGATTGATTTTAATGCAGGAATTACTCAGATTAGAGAATATCTTCGGACCAACAATGTTTATATTAAACATTCGATTATCTCGACTATTTCGAACTACCAACTTGCACAAAAACACCGCACTGACACTTGTTCAAATCCAAAAGAAATAATTGATCATATTATCATTCATCTTTCTTTAAACAGTAATGAAGCTTGGCTACTTGATGAGCTAGCATTACACTTATTTAATGCAAACTTTTTCAATCTTAATGATTCAGGGTTTTTATCCTATTTTAAAATGAATCGTATATCATTTAAAAAGCTAGAATTCTTTCTTTCTTCATGTGAAGGTTCCATCATAAATGATATCAAGAAATCTGATCTTGTTAAATTAAAAAAGATTTTAACAAACTTTATGGCAAAGGACTTAAATAAATTAAAACTCTTTAAAAACAAACTAATCAATGAAAACACATTATTCCTTGAGTTATTGACAAAATCAGATAAAAGTCTCATAAAAGAACAAATTATTAACTGGATAAAAATGAACATTCAGTCTAAAGGGATGTCTAATATAATAACAAGTATTGTTGAGGATACACAGATTAATAGTAAAAGATTTAAACGAAATATCTATAATGAGATGATTAACAATGAAGAACAATTAAACTCCACTGATTATCTTAATTATCTTTTTACAATAGCATACATTCAAATAATGGTTTAAAACAATAAATATGAATAAATTTTATGATTTAAGACTTCAAATGACCAATTCCTGTACACAAAGTTGCAGGCATTGTTTTGCAGATTCAGACAAACCTAAACCTTCTGAATTATCCCTAAATGAAATGACTTTGCTTATTGAAAACGATTTAATACCGAGAGGTCTAAAGATGGTGACAATGACAGGAGGAGAACCTCTGTTAAGGTTTCAAGATTGTTTAGAGATTACAAAACTATGTATTCAAAACAACCTCATAGCAAATATTAATACTGGTGGAAATGTTAACAAATTCAAAGATAAAATTAAAAAGCTAATTAATGAAGGTATCAATACAATAATGCTTCCACTTGAAACAACAATACCCGTGGTACAAAATAGTTTTACTGGTACTAAAGATGCTTATAAGAAAACAATTGAACGCTTTAAATTTATTAAAGAGAATGGTGGCGTTACTTGCATGCGAGTAACAATTTTTAATTGGAATGTAGTAGAAATACCAAAATTATTCGAACTTGCAAATGAATTAGAAGTTGATTTTTTCAGAATAAGACCTGAACTTCCAGCAGGTAGGGCTTTTCAGCATAATGAATATCCATCTATCAAACAAATTAATGAGGTTACATCTTACCTAATTGAACAAAGGAATAAACAAAGAAAAACTCAGATACAATTTTTAAATCCCCATTTTCAATTTTTAATAAGCAATGATTTAAATGATTATAATGCCTGTCAATGCGGTATTACTAAAGCATTTGTAACTTCTGAAGGTGATGTAAAACCTTGTGGTTTTTATTCTCAATCAATTGGGAACATTAGAACAAGAAGTTTTGAAAACATTTGGGATGATTCAAATAATGATATCCTAAAACCAATTCGAGAAAGCCAAAGTAGGGAATATGAGCAGTGTAAAAATTGTTCATATTGGAATACTTGCCGTGGGGGTTGTCCTGTTGTTATTTTCAATGATCACGAAAATTTTAATGGGAAAAACAGATATTGTCCAATTCAAAATATTAATAAACAAGCGTGAATCCCGACATCTCATATATCTTAATATTTGCAATAGTCCTGCTCTCTTTTTCTTTACGATCGTTTGCTGGATTCGGAGGAGCTCTATTATGTATTCCTTTACTTTCGTTTTTTTTTAATATTGAAGAAGTGGTGCCCCTTGAAGCTTTACTAGAAGTTTATATTAGCCTTATTTTACTTTTTCAAACTTATAGGCAGGTAATTTGGAAAGAAGTATTTATTCTACTTACAGGTGCTATCTTGGGTTCTGTTTTAGGTATGGTAGTATTAGTAAAATACATATCAAATTCAATGGTTTTATATTTTGTCCTTGGCTTAGCTGGTTTGGGTACAGGATTATTCTTTCTTATAAATAAAAATGTAAATTCAGTTTTCAAAAGCAAACTAAGCCCTGTTTTTGGTTTTATAGGTGGTTTTTTTGGCTCACTAATAGGAACTAGTGGTTTACCATATATAATTTATTTCAGGGGTAGATCTTTTGATAAGAAAGAAATCAGATCATCTCTGATTTTTGTTTTTTTAATAGATTATCTTTCTAGGGTAGTATTTTTTACTTATTCAGATAGACTAAGTAAAGGTATCTTTATTCAATCATTATGGTTGGTGCCAGCTCTTTTAATATCCTTTTTTTTTGGCAAATATTTCTTTATTAAAGCAAGCAACAAGATTTTTAAATTAATTACATCAATAATTATTATTTTAACTTCAATTTTATTATTAATTAAAAACATATTATTATGACATGGCAATATTTAAGTCCAAAACAGACCGTTTTTGACAAGAATTCTGAGAACAATTTATCTCAAAGATTAAATGATTTAAAGGTAAAAAAACCTCTAATAGTCATTTCTAAAAGGCTCAGTTGTACTAGTAAAGCCTCAAAGCTACTAGAAGCATTAAAGAGTGTAAACATAGTTGCATCATTATCCAATCACGTTGCACCTGAAGCACCAATAGAACTACCTGCAAAAATTGCAGAAGATTTTACTAATAACGATTGTGATTCAATAGTTGCTATTGGTGGAGGTAGTGTGATTGATCTAGCAAAAGCAGCATCTATCCTTATTTCAAACGGTGGTGATATCGAAAATTACTTAGGTATAAATAATGTCCCTAATGTAACTATACCGAAAATTTTTATTTCAACTACATCAGGTACAGGTAGTGAAGCAACTAATATTTCTGTGCTAGGCGATATTCAAAATCAATCAAAAAAAGGAATTGTTTCAAAGTATTTGTTTGCTGATACTGTAATACTTGACCCTACTTACACTTATTCTATGCCTTCAAACTTAAAATTAAATACAGGTTTGGATGCATTGTGCCAATGTATTGAAGGAATAACTTCAAAAAATGCATCTCCAATTACAAACCAATTTGCATATCGTGGAATTGAATTAATTGCTAGTAATCTGGCGGGATCTCTTGAAAATGACAAAACATCAATGGATAATGTTTATCTAGGTGCTTATTTTTCTGGACTAGTGATAAGTGGTGGAAATGCTGGAACTAACTTAGGCCATGCAATTGGAAATACAATTGGAGGAATATATCACACTGCTCATGGTTTATCAGTCACTGTTGTTCTTGAACAGATTATCAATCATAATAAAAAAAGTCAGGAGTTTATAAATCGGATTAAAGATTTAGAAAAAAGCACTGGTATAAATATTTTCGATTTTATACAAAAATTTAAAAATAAGTATAGCATACCATCTTTATCTGAAATTGGTGTTGAAAGGAAAGATTTTGAATATATCTCAGAGAAGGTTATGAATGATCAACAACGTTTATTAAATAATAATCTGCTCTCTGTGACAGCAGAAGATATAGTTGGAATACTAAAAAAATCTTTTCAATAAATAATAATAGTGTTATTGCCTATCCACACAGCCAAGCACATTTGCAATTCGCACCAGCCAACTCTAAAGCCGAAAATCGCAAAAGAGCTTGTCTGTCTGACAACGCTTTTTGCCGCCCCTAAAAAACAAAATTAGGCAGTGCTAAGTTGAAAATAAATTGATAGAAATGAAGAAAGCCCAGCAGGTAACACGCAATATAAAAAATTGGGCAGAAAGTGGTAATTATGAACAAATTAACATTAAATAAACAGTGTAATAAATTGAAGGATTGGTATTTCAAAATGCCCAACTTTTCATATTGCCAACCGTTGTAGCTCATTTAAAAAACAAATACGGCTCATAAATAATGATATTTGAGCTAAATACACTATCTTTGTGAGCTAAATAAAGGATATGGACGATAAGTACTTGATAATAGAATATTTAAAAAAA
>JALSPK010000162.1 GCA_026986005.1 Saprospiraceae bacterium | reverse complement strand
GTGAAGTATTAAAATACATTGAGTGCCGTAGGTACGACATTATGGTAGAGCTTGTCTGTAGGCAAGAGAAAGAAAAAGTCCCCGTGAGGCTTTATAGTAAGCAGGGCAAGTAAAAAAAAGAGAGCCCGTTACCTTTCTTACAGGTTGAAGAAGAACCGGTAAAAAACAGACTCTCATTCTACAAAAGTGAGAGTACAAAGGTAATGGTTTTTCTTTAAAAATTTTATTTTTTAATTAAAGAAAAAATATGTCAATAAATATTTATTTTGAAAATTTGACAATTTTTATTATCTTTACAATATTAGAATATTATGAAAAAAACTAATTTATTATATTTAACTATATTCATGGCATTTAGTTTTAGTGCTTTAAATTCACAATGAAATATCGATATTGATTGTGATAATTATAATTCTTTTTTACATAAGAAAGAAAATATAGACGCATTAAAAAACAAAGGTTTTTATTTATCAAAGCATGGATCAATTGTAAGAAGTCTAAAAGTAAAAGGCCTTTCAAATCGATGTTTATCAAATTTTGATTTTAATGAGCTGAAAAAAGAATTTAATATTGATGATGGTATTACATTCAGATTAGTAAACAAGAGAAATAGTTTGTTGGACAAAGGGATAGTTCATTATAGGTATCAAGAGTACTATAAGGGAGTAAAAGTTGAAGGAGGAGGGGTTACACGGTCTGTTATAATTAGAGATAGAGGTAAAAATGATAATTCTATTAGTTTAGCTCCAAGATTCTTAACAAATTTTGATATTGATATTAATAATTCTATTAATTTAGCTGATTTGGATGACATTTTGAAAGCAGAATATATTTTGAAAGCAGATAAAGTAATTAAAGTTAATTTAAATGATGATTGTAAATACAATTTAGTATGGAAAGTGTATTACTTTAGTAATGGAGATAAATTAGCTTTTGTCGATGCTTTTACAGGTTATATTTATCAAGAATTAGATGCTAATCAATACAAAAATGCTCCTACAGAAGATTATGGTATAAAGATGATGATAGACAATGATTTTGATTCAGATGGTAATGGAAGTCTTGATATGACAAAACTTCAGACACCTGCTTCAAGTGGTACGATAATTAAAACTTATGATGTTAATAAAACTATAAATTATGCAACGTTTAAACTGGATGATTTTGTTGATCAATTAATACCATCATCTGACAAAAATGTAGAATGGGATATTACTAATGCAGCTCCTAATGTTTACCAAGCACATTGGATAATACAAAAAGTTGATGAGTATTATACTAATAGTTTGGGCATTGATCACAACATTATTAATGTTGCTGCTAATTGTAGCGGTGCCGGTGCACTTAGTTTAGGAGTTTCAGACTTAAATGAGACATACATAAACTTAGGTGAATATAATGGAAGTACCTACAGTGAATACGATATTATTGCTCATGAAATGGGGCATACATACTTAAATGGTTTTTTAGATTATACCCAAAAAGGAAATAAATCTTTGCATGAAGGTATTTCTGACATGTTTGGAGTATACATAGAATCCCTTTATCAGGGTTATGTAGATTGGAAAATTGGAGATAAGATTCCTAAAGAAATTAGAGATTTACAAAATCCTACTTATCCTTGTTTTGATAATGTGAAGAATTCAGGATCGGGTCATGATAGAGGACAACCAATCGGACACTGGTTTTATTTAATAAGTGAAGCTGTACCTGATGCCTGTGATATAGCTGGAGAGTTAGGTGTTGACAAAGCTATGGGTATAGTAATGGATGCCATAGATTATTTGGATGTAAATGATGATTATGAACAATTTAGGGATTATACTTTAGACGTAGTTGATAACACATATGGTCCTAATTCTAATGAAGCTAATACTGTACGCTGGGCATGGGACAAAATTTGCGTGTCGACAATAATAATTAATGATGATCAAACTTGGGATAATATAACAAAGCTATCTTCAAATATAAGAATCAACAATGGTGGTGTTTTAACAATTAATAATTCTACAATCAATTTTTTGCCTGATAGTAAGATTTATATAGCTCCAGGAGGTAAATTAGTTCTAAATAATAGTACTTTGAGTTCATGTAATATTGTTAGGTGGGAAGGTGTGGAAATTTTTCTTGATGAAGATTTCAGTGCTCCTGAATTTATCATGACAAATTCAAGTAGAATTATGAATGCAAATACAGGTTTGTTATTGACAGGAAGAGATGGGAATGGAGTTATAAGTATTGATAACAACTCTGGTTTCTATGATAACTTAATTGGTGTAAATATTGATGGATTGGGATTAGATATTTATGCTACAATTCAAAATGTAATTTTTGATTATAACGAAAAGGGTATAGTTGGTTCTTCTATAAAAGATATTAAGATTCAAGATTGTGATTTTATTAGCTGTTTTATCGGTATTAATTATGAGTATTGTTATAATACTGATGAAATAAAAATAATAGGATGTAATTTTAGTAATAACGCCAAATCTATAGAATTGAATAAAGTGTTTAAAGTTAGCATTGAGGACTGTAGATTTAATGATGAATCTTTTGCAGGTATAGTTTCGGTTGATTCCGACTGTAATATTCATACTGGAAATGAGTTTACAAATTGTAAAGTTGGAGTTAGAGCTATGGGGACATTTTACAAATCATATCTGTCTATAAACGATAATAACTATTTCTCAGCTTGTGATACGGCAATTTCTATACTTGGGATAGCTAATTATAAAGCCAATCTTATCGAAAATAATGTAATAGAAGACAACGATTTTGGAATTAAGATATTTGGAGAAAATCATTATACGATTTTAGACAATACTTTAAGCAATGGCTACAATATAATAGCTAAAGATGGAGGAAGCGATAGAAATAGAATTTTATGTAATGAACATATAAGTCAAGGTAGTGGAATACAACTAATCGGAGATAATAGTTTTACTGATTTTATAGGAAATTCATTTGATAATACATTTGGCTATGATGTGATTGTAGAAGGTATAATTAATTCTGAAATTGGAACTTCAGAAAAACCTGCATTGAATTTTTTTAGTCCTTATGGTGGAGATATTGATGTCGGAAATAGTGAGATGTTTAGTTATTATCTGCCGTTAACCTCAATAGATTATACAGATCCTAAGAATGATAATTTAGGTGTTGACATACCTATAGAGTGGGAGATATATGCAAAATCTTCTGAAAATGATGATTGTGATATTCCTTTGCCTCCGGTAGTTACAACAACTACGGTAAAGTATTGGTTAGATAAGTATTGTGATTTATTAGATGAATATAAAGAAAATCCTACAAAAGCCAAAGAAAGAGAGATCACTATTGTAAAGAAAAAGCTTATTAGTTATTTTTACTATTTGTATAAAGAAATTGGATTAGGAGGTGTTTTTATCGATATTGAGGCGATACTTAAGTATGGCTGTGAAAAATGGTTTATTCAAAAGATGCTATACAAACATTATTTAAATAATAGTGAGTATATGAAGGCTGACTCTATGCTAAATGTAGTAGAGCAATCCCTATTATTGACTCCGGCCGGAAATAGACTTGATTCGATTGTTAGAGAAAGTAAGAGTACGTTTTTAGCAACTCAAAAGATTGGTTTAAAGTATCACAGTATTGATAACTATGTGTTTACACAAGGAGATATTGATATACTTGAAGTTTATGCGAGAGAGAGTAATCCTGATGCGGTTTATGCAAGAACTTTGTTGTATTTGGCTACAGGTAAAACTATTGCTGATGACTGGTACAAGGCTAATGTGAATTACGAACAAGCTATACCATCAGGTACTATAGAAGTATATGAACAGAATTTGAAAGTTTATCCAAACCCAACTAACAATATATTATATATTTATAATACTGAAAAGAATTTAAGTGCTTTTGATATTTCAATTCAAGATATTGTAGGAAAGGAGATATATAGAGAACATGTGAAAATAAGTAAGAACAATCAATTTGTAATTGATATTTCTGAATTCAAGGCTGGTTTGTATATTATGTCAATAGCAGATAACAAAGGAAATATTATTAAAATACAAAAAGTGATTAAAAATCAAAGAAAATAACTTAATCATAGGGTGATTGAGGCTTATTGCCTCAATCCCTTTTAATATATAAATAGAAAATCATGAGAGACATTTTTACATTGTTGTTATTATTTTTATTTTTAGGAGTAAATATCAATGCTCAATCCAAACAAAAGTCAATGCTTTACGACTTAATTAACGGTAATGAATATGGTGCCGAATTGTTATTGGATAAAAAAGGATATTTTTTATTGACAAATGGTATTTGTGATCCGGGTACAGGAAACTCCAAGGGGTGTACTTCAACATTATCTTTGGATAAAAATGGAACTATACTTAATTTTCACACTTTTGTTAACTGGTTTAAGTTCGCTTCTGAAAGAGCGTTACAAAAAATAAATGACACTATTGTCGTTTTGGGAGAAGATTCTACAATCTATCCTAATAAATGGAATGTGTATAAGACAAATTTTGAAGGTGATAGTATAGATCTAATTAAATTTAATGTAGATACTGAAGTAAATACCCATACAGAGGCTCTTCAGATAAAAGGTGATTATTTATATCTTTTGGGCAGAACATTTTTTCCTGGGAAAAAAAATGTTTTTGTACTAAAGATAGATAAGAATGGGAAAAAGATAAAAGAAAATCGGTTTTACGATATAGCTATTCCCGGACGTAGTAATACGGTATTTGATATGGTAAAGACATCTGATGGGAATTTTGTATTGGCAGGAAGATTTATAAAGAAACATCAGGATAGAAATATCCAATCATTTATAATAAAATTTGATGATAATCTTGATACTATATGGAGTAAAAAGTTCAATAGTGTATCGTTGATAAGTAATGAGCCGTATTTGACAGCATTGCATGATGGTAGTGTGGTAGTTAGCTGGGGATTGTATATTCCTGATATGGAGGATGACTTTATAGAAAAACACATGATATATGAGCAATATCCTTCAATTTTATATAATATCGATAAAGATGGTACTATGGTATGGTCTGATACATTGTTGGCAAAACTTAGTAAAGGTAGTGTGAGCGTTGGGCCTGAAAAAAGGATATTAAAGATGATAACAGCTATGAATGGAGATATAATAGGATGTGGAAAATATTATGATAATTCTACTCAAAGAAAAGTTTGGGGCTATCTATTTAGGTATAATCCAGATGGTAAGAAATTGTGGGAAAAAAAATATGAAGAAACAAAATATCCCCTAAGTAATTCTATCTTTTTTGATCTGCGCGAAGCAGAAAATGGGGATATAATTTGTACCGGAGAGTTGGATTCTAATGAAGGTTGGGGGAATAATGATAGATATATATGGTTGTTAAGAGTTGATAGTACGGGTTGTTTTTCAGAGGGCTGTGAAAGTATAGTTCCAGCGAGAGACACAGTACAGACAGTTGTAGTTGAGTCTGATTTGACAGTAAGAATTGACGAGCCAGATAGTGAATTTGCAACAAATAGAAATAGAATAAAAATATATCCAAATCCGGCAAATGATTATATTAATATTGAGGTAGAGATCTTCAATACAAATAATAATATATCAATAATAATATACGATATGTTAGGAAAAATACTAATTAAAAAAGAAAATTACAAATCAGAAAGAATAAATATTTCGATATTAGAAAAAGGCATGTATTTTGTAGATGTATATCGTGATAAAGATAGGATTGGGAAAGTTAAGTTTGTGGTAGAGTAGGTAAGTGCAAAGGACAAAAGTATGAAAAGACAAAGGACAAAGTTGCAAAAGACGCAGGATTTTGCGAATGAAGTGAAGCAATCCTAAGCCGGCTTTGAAGTCACGCTATCGCGTGCTTTCAAGTCCTACTTGTTCCCTTATTTTGAAAGGTGTTGTAAAAAAATCTCAAAAACCCGTCACAAAAATCACTTTTTTTCATACTATATATGGAATGAGTAAAAAATTCAAGTTAAAAAACTGTTTTTTTGCAGCGTTTTACATATTACAGACACCGTATATAAGTAAAATATCGTTATATAATAAAGTGGAAGTAAATAAAGAATAAATACCATGAATCATTAATACATTAAGATTCAAATAAATATACATAAATTATTGTGCAATTCATAAAATGGTGTTATATTTGCACTTGTAAAGATAATAAAAATGATTACTGCGACAGACATACAAGTCTACAAGTCTACAAGTCTACAAGTCTACAAGTCTACAAGTCTACAAGTCTACAAGTCTACAAGTCTACAAGTCTACAAGTCTACAAGTCTACTTATGTAATTCAGCGAGCTCTTTAAAAGGCGTTTCAAATTTATTTGAAACAAAAGAAGGCACTAATTTAATTTTGCAAATAAATTTGCGATACCATTTAAAGCCTGCCCTAATTAATGTACAGGCACTCTTGAATTTCCGACGGTTTACTTTAAAAGGCGTTTCAAATTTATTTGAAAAAAAAGAAGGCACTCATTGTATATCGCAAATAAATTTGCGATGCCATTTAAAGCCTGTCCTAACTAATGTACAGGTACTCTTTAGTTTCCGGAATGCCCCTTTAAAAGGCGTTTCAAATGTATTTGAAACAAAACCAATCAAGAATTTTCTAAAGATTATCAATGCTGCCCCCTCTGCAATGCTCAATGCACTACGCTCCCCCTTATATTTTTCTTTCGCGATATTAAAGAAAAAGATAAGAGGAAGAAGCAACGCAAATAAGTTGATTGAGTTTATCGAGGGCATCTTGAATATTTTTATCGTTTTTTTTACTCCCCCCCCCACACTTTATTATTTCAGATTAAAAAGATTGTTTTTTCCAAAAACCGAATTTTTAGACTTCAAAAAAACATATAAGGTGGTGTCTGCGGATCCGCCGTTCTTAATACCCCCGACTTGCCAAGTTTTAAAAACTTGGTAAGTCTAACAAGGATTTATGCAAAAGTATACCATGTCCTATAAATATGACAGAGGCCTTTAAAAGGCGTTTCAAATTTATTTGAAACAAAAGAAAGTGCCGTTCCGATCTTGGATTGGGGTGAGATTATGGTAGAGAACTTGTCTGTAGGCAAGAGAAAGAAAAAGTCCCCGTGAGGCTTTATAGTAAGCAGGGCAAACAACAAAAAAGAGAGCCCGTTACCGATATATTTAGGTTTTCGTAGAACCGAAGATTTATCACAGACTCTCCCATACACTAAAAGTGGGAAGCAAAGGTAATGGTTTTTCTTTTAGTAACAGCTAAATTGAAAAATTTTATCACACTCGGAAAGCGAGAAGCCGAGTATAAATTTAAGTATCGCAATTAAAATGAAGAAAAATAGTTTCATGTTTTTTAAAATCAATATATTATTTTTTGGAATACTTTTAGTTAGTTTTATTTTTTTTAATGAATCCTGCAATAAAGATTCAATTGAAAACGATATTAATATAGAATCTAACAAATTACAGAGCAGAGATGATGCAAATTATTATGCATTTACAACTACAGAAGTCTCCCTAACAAATGGGATGTTATATTTTAAAGATACAGCAGTTTTTAAAGGAGTGATTGAGTCTTTATTATCTTTAAACAAAGATTCAATATTTATTGACAATTATTTGGCGGAATTAGGATTAAGCAGATCAGATTTCTTAGAGTCTGAATATCCATGGAATCCTGCATTTCAAAAATTCAATGAGAGATTTAATTTTAATTCGCTTGGAAAAGCTGAAGAGCAACGGGAAAAATCGTTTTTAAAAGAAGGAGGGGATCCTGCTAATTTTGATGATCATTTTATTGGTAGTGATGTTAAAAAATACTTGTTAAATGAAAATTTGGAAATTAGAGTTGGTACAGATATTTTGAAAATAGTTAATTCAGACCTTATGTTTTTAGTAGTAGATAATGATATAAATGCTCTTAATACTTTAAGGAATTCTTCTGATTTGTCTATGCAACACAATATTAAGAATGTATTGAGAT
>JALSPK010000161.1 GCA_026986005.1 Saprospiraceae bacterium | reverse complement strand
GATATGAAAAAACATAAAACTTGGAGCAGTTTTTTCATAGTATTTGGAATAAACCCTTTGTTTGCATTTGTAGTTCACGTCCTTTGGGTCAAAATATTGCTTTATATTATTAGATGGGAGAATGCGACAGGCAAAATAGAAAACGGATATGGGTGGTTATTTAAAAATGTATTTCAACCTTTAGCAGGCAATATGAATGGATCTTTTTTATTTGCAATAACTCATATTTTCTTTTTTTGGCTAATGTTGTATGTTTTGTATAAAAAGAAGATTATTATTAAATTGTAGGAAAATAATATCTATTCATGTGTAAATGCTATGAATAAAAACCACTTTTATTATTCAATATTTTGATAACGGATATCATTTTGCATCAATTATTTATGTACTAACCATTTTGACTAACAAATGGCGTATGTAAATTCAAGATATCATTAAGTTTTAACCCTAATATTTATGCAAAGTATAAAGATTGTGGATGTTTATTTAAACGAATGCTTCAAGTTTTTGTCTAAAAGTTGAAAAAAAGATTATTTAAGTTTAACTTTGTGTTTTATAAAAAAAATAAATTATGAACTTAGTACTAATATTCAATATGGGTCCACAAGAGGTTTTGCTAATTGCATTAGTCGTTTTGTTATTGTTTGGTGGAAAAAAGATTCCTGAGTTAATGAAGGGACTTGGAAAAGGCATCAGAGAGTTTAATAATGCAAAAAATAGTATTACTTCTGAGATCAATAGTGAAATGAAAGAAATAGAAAAGCCTAAGGCGGAGGAAAAAAGCAAGCATGTAGTAAAGGAAAGAGTCGAACTGGAAAAGGATTGATATTTTTAGTCAAAACAAAACTTTTCTTGAATTTTCTCATGAATTGTCTTAATGAATAGTTAATTCTATTTTTAGTTAAATTATGAGTGATAAAATAACGTATAGTAATTATTAAATAAATAAAAAAAAATATGAAATTGAAATACTTGTTTATTATTGCAATGTCAATAATGTTTGTTGCAAATACAAATGCTCAAAAATTTGGATACCTCAATTCTACTGAACTACTGGTGAAGCATCCGGATGTAAAAGGAGCTGATAGCAAATTGCAAGCCTATCAAAAACAATTGTTGAGTGCAGGTCAAAAAATGGCCGCTGATTTTCAAAAGCATTATGAAGCTTATGCGAAAGATGCAAATGAAGGTAAATTCTCAAAAATTCAAATGCAGGAAAAAGAAGGAGTTTTAGCTCAAGAACAAAATAAAATAAGAGAATATGAAGTCCAAATGCAACAAAAGTTAGCAAAAAAACGTGAAGAATTGTACAAACCAATACTTGACAAAATACAAGAAGCTATTAATAAGGTTGGAAAAGAAAATGGCTATACATTTATCTTTGATGCTGGAACAGGAGGTATATTGCATGCTCAAGAAAGCACAAATGTAATTGATCTAGTGAAAGCAAAACTTGGTATTTAAACTAACAAAATATAAATTTAAAAAAGGCAGTTGATTTTTATTTACTGCCTTTTTTGATAAAATAAATCAAAGGTTATGAAAAAAATAACTATCTTTTTTTTGATCTCTTTTTTGATCCCGATTGCTATTTTTTCTCAGGCTGAAAAAGTGTTTTTTAAGGACGGAATAGTTTTTATTAAAAATTTTAATTTGCTTATCAAAGATACTGTGATTGATAACCGAACTATAAAGTATCCTGCAAATTGGAATTTGAGAAAAGGAACAGACAATACATACGTGACATTTCCTGACGGATGGATATTAAACGAGGGAAGAGACGGTCACTTAGTAGCTTTCCCAAAAGGATGGCAAGTAATAGAAAGTACGGACGGAAGATTGCAACCAATATTGTATAAAGAAAAAAAAATAGTATATAAAGAGAAGAAGAAAGATTGCGTTGTTTCAGAGTCTGATGATTGTATGACTAATGTTACCAAGTCAACAAATGAATATGGTTTGTATTCCAAAGAAGGGGCTGATGGAAGAGTAATTCTGTATACAAAAGACATGAATATAGCATCTAGTCCTGACGGTAGGTTGGTCAATCTGCCAAAAGGCTGGGAAATAAGTCAAAGTACAAGCGGTAGATTTATTGCATATCCCAAAAACTGGGAGGCTTTTGTATTGGATGAAGGAAAAGAAGTCGCAATGCCAAAAAATTGGTCAATCGACCCTGAAACCAATAATCCAAAGATTATTTCAGAAAATGGTATGGTGAAATTTATATATACTCCTGTCCAAAAGATAAAACTTGCTGAAGCTATTTACAATGGAGACAAAGTCAATGGCTTAGATTATATCTTATACATGCTATTCAATGCAGAATAAGATTTTTTACTCATCTTGTAAGTATTTTCATGTATCTTCGGCTAATATTGATAATATCTAAATAATTATGAAACTGAAATCAAATATCTTTTTTCTGTTACTTGTTCTAGCTTTTGCTTCTTGTGATAAAAATATTCCACAAGGACAATTAATTCCGGATAGTTTTACCAAAAGGGTTTTGATTGAAGAATTTGGCGGAGAATGGTGCTCTTTTTGTGTAGGAGGTGCAGTTAGATTTGAAGAACTACTGAATAAAAACCCTGAACATTATATTGGGGTATCGTTGCATTATGATGATCCTTTTGAGATAAAATATCCTAATATAGTGGGCATGCTATTATCAAAATTTGAGATAATATCCTTTCCATATACTATCGTAGACAGAACTATTGATGAAGAAAAAAGTTGGGAAGTTCAATCAGAATTTAGACTTTCAAAAAGTATGGATATCGGTATAAAAGTAAAGACAGAAATAGTCAACAACAATTTAGATATTACAATTGACTTTGTCTCCAAAAGAGATATGACCGATATTTATCTTTCGGTTTATATCGTAGAAAACAATGTCCCGGAATCTTCTCCCGGTGCACAAAGCGGAGGAGGTGGACAATATATCCATCGTCATGTCCTAAGAAAAATATTGACAAAGAGACCCGGCGACCCCTTAGTTTTGATTAAAAATAAAATTCAAACTAGTGAATTTGCCGGTATAAGACTTGGACAATACGATAATTCAAACGTTGAAGTAGTGGCATTTATCCACCGAGGCACATCAAATTCATTTGAAGTACTCAATGCAAATAGGGCAAAAGTAAACGATGTGTCCGGATGGTAAACTATCCGTTTTCTACATCTTCCATCCCGGGCAAGATATCTCCGAGTTGGTTGGCTTTGTGTATCAATACCGGTATATGTTGGGTGCAAATATGATGCTCTATGCCTTTAAAATCAAATTTTATTAAAGGTGCTTGATTAGAATCCGTACCGCAAATCACACATTTATTATTGTTCATTTCTTTGTTTTTAATTTTGTATATCAAATTTCATATAAAACAAACAGACTCTCCTTTTGTTTTACCAAATAAAAAAAATCTCGCACAATCAAAGTTTAAAGAGATAAGGAAATTAAAGATGAATTTAACTATGAATGATGAATTATGAATGATGAATGATGAGTTAAAAAGCCGGCTTTGAAGTCATGCTATTGCATGCTTTCAAGTCCTCCCTTGCACCACTCTTCACTCTACAAGGCAAGTATCTCCCGACCTCTTGCCGGCAAGGGGGTGAAATATCTTATTCAAATCTACAATATATCATTTAATTCGTAATTAAATTTCCTTTTGTCTTTTCAAAGATCAATTTTTTAAAAAGAGTGTTCATTCTGAATTTACACATAAAAAAGTATACAATCGTGTCACAATATTCTATTATCAGCAAAACTATAGTAACTGTCCCTTGCGATAATAATATGATCCAACAGTTTTATTTCCAAGATTTTTGAACCTTGTTTTACTTTATCTGTCAATTCTATGTCTTCACTACTGGGGTTTAGATTTCCTGAAGGATGATTATGAATGAGTACGAGTCCACTAGCCAATAAATCCAAAGCATATTTGAAAATAATTTTCACATCAACTAAAGTAGAGGAAACACCTCCACGACTTATCTGTTTTTTGCCAATTATCACATTTTTCCGGTTTAGATAAACTGTCCAAAACTCTTCATGCTTAATATCGGATAATAGAGAATACATCTCTCCATGCAACTGCTTACTGCTTGTAATCTGAACTCGTAGATTTGTATTGAACTTTTTTCTTCTCACCAATTCCATTGCCGCAACAATACTTACTGCTTTAGCTTCTCCAATTCCCTTGTATCTTGTTAACTCAATAACGCTCTTTTGGGACAAAATATTCAAATCGTTATCCATATCATTCAGGATCTGCCTGCTTAAATCAACAGCGGACTGTTTTCTTGACCCGGAACCTATCAGAATAGCAATCAATTCAGCATTGGTAAGCCCTTTTGCTCCATTTTTCAATAGTTTCTCTCTTGGCCTATCGTCCAAAGCCCAATTTTTGATAGAATTGTATTTAACAGAATCCGGCATAATAACAATTGTTTGATAAAAGTAGATATTTGTAAGCAAAAAACAAATTTTACGAGTGTTTTAATTGAAATAATAGTAAAAATCCAAGCTAAATTGATAATTTTGCCCTCTTAATTAATTTTAATGAAGTTAAAGAGGTACGAAATATTTTTGGTGATTATGGGTTCAATAGTTGGTTATTCATATTGGAACTTTTGGGGATGCACCTCTGATTGCGCTATCAAATCACAATGGTGGGCGACAATATTATGGGGCGGACTACTAGGTTGGGTAATTGCTGGATTTATTAGAGACTCAAAATCAAAAGAGTAATCTTAGAATTGAAAATTTTTTAAATGAAAAAAAAATATTGGGTAATTATTGTTATGTTATTGGTCTTGATCATCGATCAAGTATCGAAGATATATATCAAAACGAATTTCAGTTATGGTGGTGGGTTTAATATATTAGGTTTGGACTGGGCCAGGATATATTTTGTGGAAAATGAAGGTATGGCTTATGGATTACAGCTAGGCGGAGATTATGGAAAATTGCTTTTGAGTGTATTTCGAATTATCATGGTGGTAGTACTTCTCTTTCTTTTGGTAAAATTGGTTAAGGCAAATGAAAAACTCAGTTTATTGATTAGTTTTTCATTGATTATAGCAGGAGCAATGGGCAATATAATAGATAGTGCGTTTTATGGCATGATATTCTCCGAGACACCACAATTTCACGGAGGTATAGCGCAGTTGTTTCCTCAAGAAGGAGGCTACGCAAGTTTTCTTCACGGCAAGGTTGTTGATATGCTGTATTTTCCAATGATAGATACTCACCTTCCGGATTGGTTACCAAAATGGGGAGGAGATAGATTTATTTTTTTTCAACCTATATTTAATATAGCAGATTCTGCAATAACGGTAGGTGTAGTTTCTCTTTTGCTTTTCAATAGGAGTTTTTTTACGAGAAAAGAAGACAAAGGAATTAATGAAACAACTACTAAAAAAGAGAGTTCGGAAGAGGAATGAAAAAAGTAAAACGTATATGAAACCTTGATTTGTTTAAAGTATAAAGTTTAATATGTAACCATACAAGTAGAATTATTTTTTATCTCAAAAGCATTTTTCCGGGTAGTTATGACCTATATAAACCGATATGGGATATTTTTTATGCAAAATCACTTGCAATATCTCAAATAAAGGTGTCAGGTATTTGACTTTATTTGTCGAATTTTGCCCTAATTTCATAGATTTTATTTATAATTTTCAATACTTTATGCTAATTTTCCAAATTAACGTAATAAATAACCGAAAAAACTAAATTTATGAGAAGTATATTTCCTTTTCTGATTATAATCCTATTTCAAAGTGTTTTATACAGTCAAAACATGTATGAAATTACAGGTCAAGTAAAGGATAAAATAACTAATAAGAACTTGGCATACTGTAATATAACTTTATTAAAAGAAAAAGAAGTCGTTTCAGGCGGTATATCTGATGATGACGGTTATTTCTATTTTAATGTTTATAGTGGACGTTACAAAATTATTTTTAGCTACATCGGTTACCGGAATGATACAATTACCACAAATTTAACTAATTCAAATAAATTCCTTGGTGTATTCAAGTTATCCCCGATAGTCAATCAATTAAGCGACGTAATTATAAAAACATCAAAAATAACTAATAAAATTGATAAGGATGTTGTTTACATCACTGATAATGAACGAAAAAAAGCAGTGGAAACCGGTGGGATATTAGAAAAAATCAATGGTGTTACTTATGACCGTTTCAACAATTCAATAAAGGTAGATAATAATCCAAATGTTAAATTACTTATTAATAATTTGGATAAAGATGTTAATTATATCATGAATTTAGACCCCAAAAAGATCAAAAAAGTTGAAATTATCCGATATCCTAGTGGTAAATATGGTTTGGAAAATTATGCAACTGTATTAAATATTATAACCTTTAGAGATTACATAGGTTATAGTATTAATAGTAATGATATGGGAGTTTTTGATCCAAAAACAAAGGGTAATTATTTCCCTATTAATCAACTAAATACCCAATTGGACTATACACATAATAGGATCAATTATTATTTACAATTGTCAAACCAAATTAATAATATAAATACCAATTATTATTCTAAATATAAAACAAACAATTTAAGTATTCTCAATGAACCTGCTAATAATTTGGAAAAGAATCGTAAAAGCAAATATTTCATGAATAAAATAGTTTTGGGAGCAGATTTCTATATCAACCCAAAAAACACATTTAGTTATGAATTTGGGGTTAGTTATCCGGACAGAAGATCATCGGTATTTGACTCGCGTATTAGTTATTATGATGCATCAAACAGCCTGATTAACCAAGAAAGATTTAATCAGAATACTTCAAGTACAAACAAGAATATCAGAAATTCAATTTTTTATCATGGCATTATAGACCAACACAATAGTATTGATGTTAGTTATTCTTTCAATTTAAATACAAATACATTTAAACAGAAAACTATATTTGAAACAACAAATATTGATTTGTCAAATAAGGGAGATGCCAAATCATCGCAACTGAGTATTGAATACAACCATGATATAACCAATAAATTATCCTACAATTTAGGGTGTAACAATGCTTTTTACTATAATACATACACATATGTAAATGCTGGTGATAAATCAGATTATAATTTTTCAAACCTGAAAAATAATATTTATTCCAATTTTTCTTGGAGTATTAATAAAAAATCAGGGGTAAAAATCGGATTGGCATACGAACTTTACTCTCTTAAAACTAAAGAAGCAGAATGGAAGAACTACCAGAGCTTTCAACCATTTTTGAATTACAGATATCTATTCAATAAAAACACATCTGTTCGTTTATCCTATACCGTCAATAGCACATATCCCGGAAATGAGCAAACAACACCTTACTCCACTTATGTAAACAATAATATTATAAGAGTCGGTAACCCTATTTTGGCACCATCGTATTTACATCAAATTAATACTCAATGGAGCTTCTTAAATAATAAATTAGTACTTATACCGTATTATTATTTTTCTAAAAATCATATTTCTATATTTACGCGACCAATTGATAATGATAAATTGGAATATTCATACAAAAACTTTGATTATTACAGTAAAAAAGGGGTAGAGCTGAATTATGCATTTTATAAAAGATATTTATATATAATTTCCAGTTTAGATTTTAGTAGATCATATATTGAATACCAAAACAATAAAAATAATTTAAATAATTTGACGATTTCAGTCCAATTAAATTATACCGAAAATAAGACAAAAATGATGTTTTTCTTGGACTATAATAAATCTATCTACAAGACTATTAATCTTAATGGATACAATATGGAAAATATGGATTATACTATCTTGGGTGTTAGAAAAATGTTTTTTAAAAATAGACTAATGCTTATGTTTATGTATATTCCACCTGTAGGATTTGGAATGAATTACGAAAGGACTAATTTTTTTAAGACAAGTACCATTGAAGCTACTGAAAAGTTAGATTTGGGAGCAGTAAAAAATTTCCTTTTCATAAAAATGAATTACAGATTTGGAAATGGGCACAGCGTTAGAAAAAATAAGAAGAAAATTTTTGAAGAAAATAAAGAAAGAAAAGGCATACTCTGAACAACTGCCCCCCATCTAAAGAAAAGTTTTAAAGTTCAAAGTTCCATATTCCATGTTTGAAAGACAAAAGGAAAAAGATAAAAGATTTAATGATGAATTATGAATTATGAGTTAAATAACCGGCTTTGAAGTCATGCTATCGCATGCTTTCAAGTCCTACCTTGCACCACTCTTCACTCTACAAGGCAAGTATCTCCCGACCTCTTGCCGGCAAGGGGGTGGAGTATTTTATTCAAATCTACAATATATCATTTAATTCGTAATTAAATTTCCTTTTGTCTTTTCAGAGTTCAATTTTTTAAAAAAAGGGTTCATTCTGAATTTACACATAAAAAAGTATAAAATTAATTATTTGATTTATTTTCAAACAATACTTAAATCCTTTGTTTGTATTGGATCAGTTGTTCTGAATATCATAAATAGCTGTATTTATGTATGTATTTGCAACCAAAGAACAATTTTGAGGTACTCCGGGTTATCTAACATATAATAGGTATAAATCATTAAATAAACATAAAATATTCTATAAATCCGCAATTTATGGGTTTGTATTTTATTATTAATTTGAATAACAATTTCATCAAAATATTGTTAGTAAAGATATAAAAATTAAACTTATGAAAGTACCATTCTCTATACTTTTACTATTTTATTGTTCATTGGGATATTCACAGCATATCTGGACAAGGACAAATCCCGGTGGAGGTGGCGCTATTGCCACAGTTGGTGCCACTGCAGATGGCACGATACTGGTAGCATCTGATTTGAGTGGAATTTATAGAAGTTATGACAAAGGCAAATCTTTTGATGTAGTAGGTGCAAATCAAGGATTAATTGAAACTCATGTAAGCTCTTTCGGTTTTCATCCTACTGATAGTGACGTTTTTTTTGCCGGTACTTACTCAGGTCTCTACAAGACAAAAAATGGAGGAAAAAACTTCAAATTGGTTTTTCCGAAGGAAGTAAACGGTTTTAAATACTCATACATTGAAGATATTGCTATTTCCAGCGATCCCGATATTGGCTATGTAACTCATCATGAAGATCCCTTTGCGGATGGAGAAGTATATAAAACAACGGATGGAGGCGAAAACTGGTTTAAAATCCCAAACAATGATTTTCCTGAAAATATGCATTTGGTAAAGCTATTAACTCATAAAACTGACCCGAATATTGTATATGCATTGACGGGGAAAACACGTTGGGGATGTAGTGCTGCCAAGCTTTATAAATCTAAAAACGGGGGGGGCAATTGGGTTGAAATAGGTAGTGAGCTTGGAGATATACTTGATATGGATTTACACCCTACAGATACCTCTATCATTTTTGTCAGTACATTTAAAAGCAATTTTGTAGATAATGAATCCTGTCAAGAACTGGAAAATTATATAAATGAGGATGAGTATGCCGGTGATTTCTACAAAAGTACAAATGGGGGCACAACCTTTAAAAAAATTTCCGATAAAACCGGAATTATTAGTGTAGGTATCGAAAACCCTGATATAATCCGACTTGTTGACGTATTATTTCCATATGATTGGTATGAAGATGCTGGTACTTGGGAGACTACTGACGGAGGGACTCATTGGCAACATACCGGATTTGTAGATAATTGGTTTAAGGGATATACTGAAAATCAATATTACTCAATGTCGGCCAGCTTTAATGGATTGAATAAGACTTTGACAAAAGATATTTTCAACTCAGATGTTTTTTATGGATCCTTTGGACAATGGGCATGGGCGAGTTTTGACGGTGGCAAAACCGTAAATAATGTTTCGACAAAAGAAATATCAAAAAACCATTGGTTGTCAACAGGGATGGAGAATATAAATGGTCATGCATTGGATGTAAATGACCATAATCCAAATATAGTTTACATTGGAGGATACGATATAGGATTTTGGTACACAAAAGATCACGGTGCATCTTGGGCTAGAACCCAACCCGATTTTAATATTTATCCTGAGTATTCTTGGGATTTAGGAGATGGTATTATCGAAAGCAATATTGCAAAAAGAGGAGCGGGTTCAAACGTAATGACTATTATTTCTGATCCTTTAAGAGATAGTGTTGTATGGGCATCATTTAGCAATGAGCAATTTACGGACTCTAGTGAAAATACCTTTGCGTATACAGGACTTTTCAAAAGTACAAATTATGGTGAAGACTGGGTTTTATTATCAAATGGATTACCTGAATATCAAAACTCTATCCGAGTGTATGGATTGTCTATTGACAAAAATAGCCCAGCAAATAAAAGAACGCTTTTTGTTACCATAAATGGGGATGTATATAAATCCATAGATGATGGTTTTAATTGGGTTTTAGCCTTAAAAAACGGTGGTTTGAAATTTTCAGAAGTTGATAATTTTAATGGTAAGCTCATATACGCGGGAGGAGAAAATGGACTGTGGAAATCATCAGATGGAGGTATTAGTTGGGAAGAGACAGGCAGCATGGAGATGCGTAAACTTCACTCCAATACCAGACCTGATATAGTTCCTACTTGGATAGATTGGACAGATAGTGATAATCCGGTTTACCCATGGGAAGGGGTTTTTGATATACAAGCAGATCCCAATATACCAAATAGGGTTTATGTCACTGTGCTTGGGCCTCACGGTGGTTTGTACCGCTCTGATAATGGGGGTGAAGTCTGGAGTCAAAACCTACTTCCGGATACACATATGAGAGGAATTGCTATAGCGCCTAAAAATTCAAATATTATCTACGCTACTTCATCTAAGAGTTATCACTCAGGAGGATTTGGTAATTCATTAGGCATTAAATATTCTACAGACTTAGGAGAAACTTGGGAAGCTGCAAATGAAGGGATGGCATTTGATTATGCAGGCATGATTGAGGTAGAACATGGTGATAAACCATATGTATGGGTTTGGTCTCCCGGAACAGGTGTTCAATTTTCTAAAGTTCCGTTTTTTAATCAAGATAATGCTTTTGAAGTCTCTAAAAAAGACCTTATTTATCCTAATCCTGCAAATAATACACTTAATGTTGTGACGGATGCTAATTATTTAAAATACGAAATATATTCTCCAATAGGAGGGCTTGTCCAAAAAGGAATTCCTGATAAAAACAAAAGTGATATTAGCAATCTAGCACATGGCAACTATATATTAAAGCTAATAGGCAATGCAAAAAATACGATTACTAAATTCATTAAAATAGATTCAGAATAATTAGCTCAATCCTGTGACCACACCTTCATTGTCAATAAGCATGCCGGTACTTGCAGGTTTTGAAGGTAAGCCGGGCATACGCATAATTTTACCCAATATAGGTATAATAAACCCTGCTCCCGTATTAATCTCAATTTCTCTAACGACCACATTAAATCCCTCTGGTCTTCCGATTCTTGAAGGGTTGTCAGATAGTGACTTTTGAGTTTTTGCCATTACTATTGGTAAGTGAGAATAGCCCAATTTATCGATTTTGCGTATAGTTGACAATGCCTTTTTGGAGTACTCTACATCTTTTGCTCCATAAATTTCTTCGGCTATTATCCCTATCTTTTCTTTTATAGGAAGATCCCAATCATAAAGTGGTTTGAAATAATTTTTACCTGCTTTAATTATTGACACAACCTGCTTTGCAAGATTAATTGTTCCTTCACCACCCTTTTCCCATTCTTCAGTTAGTACCGCATTAATATTTAGAGCAGCTGCCTTCTTTACAACTACATCGATTTCTTCTTGCGTGTCTCCGACAAATTTATTAATTGCTATTATAGGGGTAATATTAAACTTCTGAATATTTTCAATATGCTTTTCCAGATTTGAAAATCCTCTTTCAACTGCGACTATATCAGGGACATCAATGTCTTTTTTGCCTCCATGATGTCTCAATGCTCTAATTGTAGCTACCAACACTACCGCTTCAGGGTTTAATCCTGCATAAACACATTTTATATTCAAAAACTTTTCTGCACCGAGATCTGCCCCAAAACCGGCTTCGGTCACAACATAATCACTTAATGACAAACCCATCTTAGTAGCGATAACAGAATTTGTTCCTTGAGCGATGTTAGCAAATGGGCCACCGTGAATAATGGCCGGGTTATGCTCTAGAGTCTGTACCAAATTAGGTTTTATAGCATCTTTAAGCAGTATTGTCATTGCATTTTCGGCTTGGAGGTCTCTTGCATAAACAGGTTCTCCATCCAAATTCAGTCCTATCAAAATATCTCCCAATTTGTTTTTCAAATCATCAAGACTATCTGCAAGGCAAAGAATTGCCATTACCTCTGATGCAGGAGTAATATTGAACCCATCAGTTCTAGGTACTCCATCGGTTTTTCCTCCTAGTCCAATCGTTATGTTTCTCAATGAACGATCATTCATATCCATCACTCTTTTCCAAAAAATTTGGCGTACATCAATTCGCAATTCATTTTTAAAATGTATGTGATTGTCAATCAATGCCGACAGAAGGTTATTGGCCTTCTCTATAGCTGAAAAATCACCGGTGAAATGCAAATTTATCTCCTCCATGGGAATCACCTGTGCATAACCTCCTCCTGCTGCGCCTCCTTTGATACCAAAAACAGGACCCAGAGACGGTTCTCTAAGCACAACTGTGGCCTTTTTTCCTATTTTATTGAGTCCATCAGCAAGACCTACGCTCACTGTCGTTTTTCCTTCTCCGGCAGGAGTAGGTGTAAGTGCGGTGACCAAGATCAAATGGCTCTCTTTTATCCTGTTTTCATTTATCAGATTCAATGGTAATT
Organism: Saprospiraceae bacterium; assembly: GCA_026986005.1. Classification (GTDB taxonomy): domain Bacteria; phylum Bacteroidota; class Bacteroidia; order Chitinophagales; family Saprospiraceae; genus JADJGA01. The sequence goes on along the minus strand of JALSPK010000161.1, from coordinate 15,488 downwards.
TGGCTTTATATTTACCATATCTTTCAAGATCGTCACTTTTGATATCTAATTTGCGAGCGATTTTTTTTATATTAAATATCTCGTTTGAATTGGCTATTTCTATATCCGATTTATATTTCATTATTCATTTATTTGTTTATGGCTACTCAATTATAATCATTTTAACAAGGAAATGTTCTTTTTATATCAAAATTTAACAGCATATTTTTAATTTTTTCTTTTATTTGTAAATGATTGATAAAAAAGCAACCAATTATTGGTATAGCTTAAAAAAATTGTCAGAATTTTAAATATTTCATCTCCAAAAGCAGCGTTTTTTGATTTTATCTGTTCTAAAAGATGAAAACTATTTGCAAATAGAATGAATTATTAATGATTTTTATATTTTTATACGTTGTTAAAAAAATAACATTAAGATGAGAACAATTAAATTAATATTAATAGCAGTTTTTTTTATCACAATAAGCTCATGCCATAAGGATATTGACGAAGATAAACGAACAACCACGCCAACACCCACTGCAAAAATTTTCAAAGAAACGACTAGCAGTATCTTGGGATATGTATACGATGAAAACAATCAACCAATAGAAAATGCAAATGTTTCTCTTTATAGTGCAATCACAAAAACAGACAAATATGGTGTTTTTAGCTTTAAAAACGTAAAAATGGATAAGCTGGGAACTTATATTAAAGTGGAGAAATCAGGCTATTTGTTGGGCTCAGATATGCTCTATCCTGATAAAAGTTTGAATTTTTCATATATTCACATGTATAGCTTTGACAAAACAGGTGAGTTTGATTCTGACAAGGGAGGTACAATAGAAATGGTAAATGGGGGCACGATAGCTTTTACTCCCAATAGCATTGTTAAAGATGATGGTTCCGATTACAATGGGAAAGTAATCATTACAGCCAAAAGGCTTGATCTAAATGACGAAAGATTAGGAGATAAAATGCCGGGAGCACTAGTAGGTATAAATAAAAAAGGTAATACGGCAATTCTAGGAACATCCGGTATGATAGCAGTCGAACTAAGAGATAACTCTGGAGGTAAACTTAATATCAAACAGGGAAAATATGCTAATATAAGCATACCTGTTAGTAATACTCAACTCAACAATGCTCCTGATGAAATCCCTTTGTGGTATTTTGATGAAAATAAAGGCATATGGATTGAAGAGGGTAGTGCGATATTGCAAGACGGAAATTTTGTTGCGGATCTTCCTCATTTCAGTTGGTGGAATCTGGATGCTAAATTTGATCCGATATATATGTGTGTTAAAGTTTTGTTTGAAAATGGGAAACCCGCCGTGAATTTTCAAGTAAATCTTACTGCAGATGTGATATATCCTACTTCCTATGGTACAACTGATTCAAATGGTAAAGTATGTGGATTAGTTCCAAAAGGAATGGAAATATTACTTGAAGTTATTAACCCCTTCTGTAACAAAGTAGTTTATAAAAAAACAATAGGGCCTTTTACCAATAATGTGACACTTGATGATATTGTTTTGCCATCACCAAACTATCTTGCTAAGGGTAAAGTGGTTTGTAATGGTGATCCAATAAAAAATGCAAGAGTAATATTGAAATATATAACAGAAGAAGATGCTAATAGAACAATTTTGACCAATACCGATGAAAACGGAAATTTTGATTTTGATTTCTCTTTACAAAATTGTGATTATGTAAAAAGTGCATCAATATTTGCATACAACCCTACTACAGGAGATGCAAGCCCAGATTTTGATTTGAATTTGGTCAACACAAATAACCTTGAGATAAATATTTGCCACAATTGCGATTTCAGTATAGAGCTAATACCTACTTATGGTACTCTTTGCGATGCAAAAACACTATTTTTGGAAGCGAAGGTAATAGGTTCGGGTACATTCAAATATCTTTGGTCCAATGGAGAAACAGGAACAAAAGTAGATAACCTTGAGAATTCTACTTACTGCGTTACAGTCACTGAAACCGTAGCGGAATGTGATGCTGTAAAATGCGTAAAAGTATATTCTGATGAATTGAGTCAAATTGATTCTATTGTGAATCATCCATATTGCGGTATAAATAATGGTTCGTTTTCATTGTACACACAAGGTGGCGTAGCACCTTATACTACTGAAGTATCAGGGCCAAATGGTTTTGCGTTATCTGCAGATAGCGAGTATGTAGTGTTAAAAGATTTAGCCTCCGGAGTGTATATATCAACCGTGACAGATGCAGGTGGATGTAGTAAAACTCTGGAAATACAAATGATAGAAGATAAAGGTCATGATGTAATAATAGATGTACCTCAATTTGAATGCGATTCTGCAACGTTGAGAGCTAGAGTTTTGAATAGCACCAATCTAGGTTCAGTAACATACAAGTGGTCTGACGGGCAAGAAGGTCAATCAATAACTGTCAATTCCTCCGGCAAGTATTGTGTTACAGCCACAGAGGGTGCGGGGTGCAAAATAGATACTTGTATGGATATTGAGATTGAATCAGATGTACATGCACCATTGATTTCAGATTGTAGTAAAAATATATATAAAATAGTCAACGAAGAAAAATATCCTTTAATAATAAATGGAAATATTATTGAGCCAAATGAGACATTTGATTATGATGTATTAGAATATGGGTTTGCGTTTGTGTATTACTACGAAGGAGCTATGTGTGGTGAGATAGAAAATGAAATTGCTTTGCCTCATTTAACCGAAGGTATTACTATTGACAGTACGATAAGCGCAAGTTGCCCTGATTGTAAAGATGGACATATATATTTTACTATAAATTCAAGTTACGATTGTGTTTATTGTGAAGTTGGTAGTTCCGCATTATACTCAATAGATGATCTTGATACTGACTTGTCTTCTGAAAATAATGCAGGAACTCTTGATACCGGATATTATTATATTGTGGTTACCAATAAAAATAACGATTGCTTTATAGCATATAAAAAAGTTTATGTAGACGATAAAGATCCTAACAAATGTATGATACCTGAATTGAAAGATAAAATCATAGCATATTATCCTTTCAGTACAGGGAATATTGAAGATTATTCCGGTTTCAACCACGATTTGATAGCAGAAACTCAAGGACAAAATGTCCCTGTGAACACTTATGACAGAAATGGTAATCCCAAATGTGCATATGCTTTCAATAAGGGAATAGAAATCGCTGATTTTATATCAATTGATACAAATATACTGGAAAACACAACTGACTTTTCCGTTTCCTTGTGGTATCAGCCTTTAGGTGATAGAGATTCAGCTAAATATGAAGGTCTGATAAAAGTGGGAAACTTTATGTCTTTGGGCTTAGCTGACTGTAGAAAAGCAGTTTTTAGCCTAGATGAATATGATGTAAGTTGTTGGGATGACGAAAATGTTTTTGGATGCGATAAAGCAATGACAAATCATGAGTGGCATCATCTTGTAGCTACTTACAATATTACAGATTCAGGATTTATTATATTAAAGCTTTACAGAAATGGAGAATTAGCAGGAACTGTAGATTGGGATATCAATAATGAAGAGAGAACCGGCAAATTAACCATTGGGGAAGGATTTGAAGGAAAAATGGATGATATCATCATATACAGTCGTACATTAAAACCATTAGATGTCAAAAAGTTGTATTCAATGGGGACATGTTGTGAATAAATAAGTAAATGGGAGCTTTCACAAAAACAACGAACTACCGTAAAGACATTGGTTCGTTGTTTTTGAAAGCCACAAAAATATATGAATTTGGAAATTGATAATGTAATTAAGGGTTGCCAAAAAGGTGAAAGAAAAAGTCAAGATGAGTTGGTGCGAATATACGCGCCAACTCTTATGGCTATATGCCAGAGGTATTGCAAAGATAAAAATCTGGCTCAAGATGCTCTTCAAGAAACATTTATCAATATTTTTAAATACATAAAAAATTATACGGGAAAAGGATCTTTTGAAGGGTGGATAAGAAAGATAGCAGTAAATTGTTCTTATGGCTTTTTAAACAAAATCAGACCTGTATATTTTCAAGAAGAAATAGAGACATTAATTGATTTGCAAGTAGAGATTCCTGATATTTATAGTATAATCGGAGAAAAAGAAATACTTGAACTTATTCAAAAATTACCAACAAATCAATATCTTGTGTTTAACATGAAAATAATTGAAGGATTTTCACATCAGGATATAGCAGATATTTTGGATATTGCAGTATCAACTTCCAGATCAAATCTCACAAGAGCGAGAAGCAATTTGATTAACTTGATAGAAGAGAGAGATATAATAGAAGAAGCTAATTTAAAAATTATAGGCAAATGAGATATATACAATTTGAACAACATATTCACAAAGAAATCTACAACTCAACTGTATCTGTAGATACTGATTCATTGATAGAAAACATTCATTCTGTTAATGATTCTAATAACAAAAAGAGAGTTTTTTTAATAGCGTTTCTTTTTCTTTCAATTATTTCTTTTAGTTTATTCAATCGGAATAAAAAGCCTAGAAACAATAGTTTTTTACCGGTATTTGAAAATGAAAAAACTCGTCATGAAAATGAGAAGATGAAAACAAAAATCAAACACGATTTTGCATATTCAAGTAAAACCAAAGATAAAAATATCACAAAAAATATTTCAAATCCTGCAACAGACTCAATAATATCTGATTTTAATAAAAAACCAGAACACAAATATTTTTTAACCGACACAAATCTTAAGCAAAACAATACGTTAAACAATATAACCGGTGACGATGATATCAAATCAACGGATGTGTTTGAGCAAACTATTGCAAAAAGTAGTATTATCGAAACCAAACAACTTGATTTGAAAAATGAATTTAAGAATAAAACGATTTCGGTAAATAAAATTAAAAATCTAAAATACGCCCTCAAAAGCACAAACACCCGTCTAGGGATTGGGCTAAGTAAATTGATGCCGGGTGATCCTACAGGCTGTTATTCATTTGGTCCAAAATTCAGATTAAATTGGTTGTTAGGAGTAGAAGTGGGGCTATTGAAACCATTCAAAAAATTTAGATATACGGGGATTGAACCTTCAATTGTATTTGATTTGAGAAAAGAAAAAGAAAAACCACTTGAGGGTTTACAAGCAGCTATTTTCACCAAAGTGATAAGAGAAGATATTCCGTTTTATGCCAAATTAGGTATTTCATATACGAGGATTACAGATAGATTTAAGTACAATTATTCATATATAGAGCATGATACAATCCAAGGGATAATATCGATAACGCAATCTGAAAATGGGGATACACTAACAGTGATATATGGAGATATAATCAGAGATATCAATATTGAAAGGAATCTAAATCAACATTATTATTTTCATTTAATTGATATTCCTTTAACTTTGGGGTATAGCTTTGATATTAATAGTTTTGCCATTGAAGCCGAACTTGGCGCGATATTCAATATACGAACTTATACCACAGGCAAAATATTGAGTGCACCCAATACAGTGACTCCGGTAAAAGACTTGAATTATTTCAAGAGCAGTATCGGTTTCAGTTATTTTGCCGGAATAAATATACTTAAATCTGTCTCATACAAAGGCGAAATGTTTGCAGGGGTAAGATTTAGATATATCCCAAACAACTTTTCTGTCAATACAAACCCGATTAAACAAAATTATAACCTTTTGGGGTTTCATATCGGCTACTTATACAATCTAACAAAGCGTAGCTATGATTAATACCAAACTGCTACCAATGTGCTGATTATAAAAACTACTTCTTTTTCCTGTTTCACCATCTTGCTAACGGTTTGGTATAAAAAAGCGCCTCAGAAAATTCGGGGATGAATTTCCTAAGGCGCGATTCATAACAAATGAATTTTGAAATTCATAAGTACGACTAACTAAACAAACTAACTTTATTTTGTAAAAATATAATCTTTTCCTGAGGCACCACTATGACAGCCAACGCACATACCATTCAAAAGGTTTGCTCCTCTCATCTTGTTTCCATTAGCATCACTTGCTATTTTGCCATCCGGCATCAAAACGAAATACTCCCAATTATTGTGTTCAGCATCAAAATTATTTCCTCTTTTGACCATTCCTGTTCTCATATTTACCTGTCCATTTGAGTTGTATGAATACTTAAGTATTGTTGACCCCACAGCATATTCGTCTCCTGAACGTTTTACTCCATCTTTAAAATATATTTTTCTTACCGTAGTACTGTCATTTCCACCATGAGCTGCACCAAGAGAAGGATCCATACCTTGTCTTTCGACATCCAAGCTCCAAGAGGCGAAATTGGCAAAAGTATTGTCATCAGCAATAAATTCTTTTGGCTCGTCATCCTTAGTACATGACTGAAATCCAATTGCTAAAAATAAAAACAACATAGGTAAAAGAGTTAAAGTAATTTTTTTCATAATTTAATTTTTTATTGAATAAATATTTTATCATCGTATAGTCGAAAAGGAGATACAATCCTTACAAAAAATATAAACTTTTTTTGTTTTATGCTAAGCTATCATGGGATTTTGTAAGTTTTATCTAAATTTACCGACTATAATTCGACATGTAAAATTTAATTATTATCTTTGGATTTTAAATAACTGAATAGTGTCTGACCATAAAGTATTTGATTTTTTAGATTTTGATGACTTTATGGAATGAATGGGTTTGGTTAATAAAAAAAAGTCAAGTTTAATAATAATTATAAAAAGTGAGTGAATACAATTTAACAGAGTGGGTAAGATTATACACGGAAGATTTGTATTCTTGGGCAACTTTTAAGGTTTCTGATTCGGAGATTGCAAAAGATTTGGTTCAAGATACTTTTCTAGTAGCTGCGGAGAAGATATCAACATTTAAAGGTAAAAGTTCTCCTAAAACATGGTTATTTTCTATTCTGAATTTTAAAATAATAGATTATTATCGTGTAAAAGTAAAAATGCCTATTAGTAGTAGTAGTGACGATGTATTGTCCACTTTCTTTGATGAATCAGGAGAATGGAGAAAAGAAAAAAGACCTGTGGATTGGCAAATTGAAGAGACGCACTTACTGGATGATGAGGAATTTGGAGTTATTTTGAAGCTTTGTATGGACTTGTTGCCTGAGAGGTGGAATTCATGTGTAAAGCTGAAATATATATTGGGTAAATCAGGAAAAGAAATATGTGAACAAATGGATATTAGTAAAAACAATTATTGGCAAATGATTCATAGGGCAAAGCTAAGCCTAAGAGAATGCATCCAATCAAAATGGTATAAAAATTAATTATTTCTATGAAGAAGTTGATGCAAATATTATTTCTTTCTTGTTTAAAAGCAACTGAGTTTATTGAAAAAAGATTACACACTAAACTTAGCTTTAAAGAGAAAATACAACTAAAAGTACATAAATCTATGTGCAAAGCTTGTTCGAACTATGAAAAACAAAGTATCTTGATTGAAAAGGTCATGTCGGAGACAAAAACAAAGAAAATTAACAAAGAGGAAGTCAAAATACTAAAAGACACTATAGTAAAAAAAATAGCAACAAAATAAAATTCTCATTCAAGCATTATATTAATTTTGACCGGAATATGGCACTAATTCTGTAATAGCTTAGTATAAATCGTTAATTTTTTCTTAAGAAAGCAATTTTTTCAGAAATTTGCAAATCAAAAAAATAAATATTAAACATTATAAGTTTATTGTAGTTGTAATATATATTGAAATTAATTAATTCTAAAAAATAAAAAAATCATGAGTTTATTAAAACATCTTTTAGTTTTCATATTAGCAACTTCTTTTGCTACTTCTTACGCACAAACTACTGCTGAAAAAAAGAATGCAGCCGTAAAATCTTTTAACGAAGCTGTGAAAAAAATCAAGGCAAAAGACTACAAAGGAGCAATCCCTTTGTATACAAAAGCGATAGCACTAAAGCCTGATTATAAAAAAGCTTATTACAATAGGGGAATGGCTGAGATGAAACTGAAAGCTTATAAAGAAGCCATTGCAGATTTTAAAAAATCAACCGAATTGGATCCGAAATACGCAAAAGCATTTATGTATTTGGGATATTGTCAAATGCTAATGAAAGATTACTCTAATGCCATTACCAACTTAACAAAGGCAATTGAAATAAAGCCTGATTACTATAAAGCCTATATCAATAGGGGAACAGCATACCTTAAATCTAAGGATTATGATAATGCGGTAAAAGACTTTACAAAAATAATTGATGCAAAAGGTAAAAATATTGTAAAAGCATATTTTAATAGAGGAGTAGCTTACCAAAACATGAAGAAACTAGATGAAGCCATTGCTGATTTTGATGAAGTAATAAAAGTAAAGCCTGAATATGGGAAAGTTGTTTTATATCGCGGCAAAGCGCATATCGGGAAGAAAAATTATGACAAAGCCATTGCTGATTTCAATACAGAAATAGCCTCCAATCCCAAAAGTACTGATGCATATTATTACTTAGGCTTTGCGAATCTTGTAAAAAAAGATTATCCAAGTGCTATTTCTGCTTTGACCAAAGGTCTGGAGGTGAAACCTGAATCAAAAAAGCTTCTAGGCAAGAGAGCAACTGCATATTTTAGCAATAAGGATTATAAAAATGCAATTTTGGACTATGATAAAATCATTGCTCAAAAACCAAAAGGTAAACTATACTTGAATAGGGGTATATCAAAATACTTGGTAAAAGATTATCCAAATGCGATAAAAGACCTTGAAGAAGCGATTAAATTAAAATCCAAAGCTGGGAAAGCTTATTATTATATCGCCTTAGCTTACAACAAGCAAAAGAAAAGTAGTGATGCCTGTAAAAATGCAAAAGAAGCGAAGAAACTAGGATATAAAAGAGCTGACAACTTGATAAAAAATGTATGTAAATAGTGACTTTATAGCCTTGTACTAAACTGTATCTGCATTGGAGCACAGGTATTCCAATAAGTTATATTTAGCTGACGGTCATGATTCATTTTGTGACCGTTTTTATATATATACTAATCCGACATAAGATTTTGTATTACAAACTTCACATATCATTTTCATTAATACAGATTTTAAATTAGTGCTTTTGATTTTATATGACAATCCAATTTGAAAAAAAAGTTTATATTTGCGGCTTGGTTCAAAAAAAATAGATATATTACATTATAAAAAATCAAGTATTATGAATAAAAAAAGAGTTTATACTTTTGGCGATAAAAAAGCTGAGGGTAACACAACTATGAAAAACCTTCTAGGTGGCAAAGGAGCCAATTTGGCAGAAATGAACCTTGTAGGAGTACCGGTACCTCCGGGATTTACCATTACCACAGAAGTATGTACAGAATACAACCAATTAGGTAGAGAAGAAACTGTTAAATTAATAAAAAGCGAGGTAGAGAGTGCGGTAAAACAAGTAGAAGATATAATGGGTGCTAAATTTGGAGACAAGGAGAATCCACTATTAGTTTCAGTGAGATCGGGTGCTAGAGTTTCTATGCCCGGTATGATGGATACTGTATTGAACTTAGGATTGAATGATGTAGCGGTAGAAGGAATAGCGACAAAATCAGGAAATCCTAGATTTGCTTGGGATTCTTACCGAAGATTTGTGCAGATGTATGGTGATGTTGTATTGGGTATGAAGCCGGAATCTAAAGAAGACATCGATCCATTTGAAAAAATAATGGAAGAATTGAAAAAAGAAAGAGGAATCGAAAACGATACTGATTTCACTGTTGAAGACTTAAAAAAATTGGTTCAACAGTTTAAGACAGCTGTAAAAAAACAAACAGGACACGATTTTCCCGACAATCCTTGGGAGCAACTGTGGGGAGCTGTAATGGCAGTTTTTGACAGTTGGAATACGGATAGAGCTATCTACTATAGAAATATGAACAAAATTCCGGGAGAATGGGGTACAGCTGTTAATGTACAGGCAATGGTATATGGTAATATGGGAGAAAACTCTGCTACCGGAGTGGCATTTACAAGAGATGCAGGTACCGGAGAAAATATATTCAATGGAGAATATCTTATCAATGCTCAAGGAGAAGATGTGGTAGCCGGAGTCAGAACTCCTCAACAAATCACAAAGGAAGGCTCTTTGAGATGGGCAAAATTGGCTCAGGTATCGGAAGAAGAAAGGTCAATAAAATATCCGTCACTTGAAGAAAGAATGCCTGAACAATACAAAGAACTTGATGAGATTCAAAATAATCTTGAAAAGCATTATAAAGATATGCAAGATCTTGAATTTACTATTCAAGACGGAAAATTATGGTTGCTACAAACTCGTACCGGAAAAAGAACCGGTGCTGCCATGATAAAAATAGCAATAGATATGGTAAATGAGGGTATGATTGATGAGAAAACTGCCATTATGCGTCAGGAACCCGAAAAACTTGATGAATTATTGCACCCTGTTTTTGATAAAGATGCTATAAAATCAGCAAATGTAATGGCAAAAGGACTTCCGGCTTCACCTGGAGCGTCCACAGGTCAATTGGTGTTTTTTGCGGATGAGGCAGGAAAATATGAGTCAACAATTTTAGCTCGTATCGAGACCTCTCCTGAAGACCTTGAAGGGATGAATATCGCAAATGGGATATTGACGGCTAAAGGGGGTATGACTTCTCATGCTGCTGTAGTCGCCAGAGGAATGGGTAAAACATGTGTATCAGGAGCAGGAGAGATTAAGATAGATTACAAAGCAAGGACGATGACAACAGGGGGAAAGACCTATAATGAGGGAGATTTTATTTCGCTAAATGGTTCTACAGGCGAAGTATATGACGGTAAAATAGCAACAATCGATCCGGTAGTAGGTGGAGATTTTGCGAAAATAATGGATTGGTCGGATAAGTACTCCAGAATGTATGTAAGGACAAATGCTGATACTCCTCATGATGCTCAAGTAGCACGAGATTTTGGAGCAAAAGGTATAGGACTTACCAGAACAGAACATATGTTCTTTGAAGGCGAAAAAATCATAGCAATGCGTGAAATGATTTTGGCTGAAGATGAAGCAGGAAGAAGAGCTGCTTTAGATAGACTATTACCTATTCAAAGAAAAGATTTTGAAGGTATATTTGAAGCTATGCACGATCTGCCTGTAACAGTGAGATTATTGGATCCACCTTTACATGAATTTGTCCCTCACGATGACAAAGGGCAACAAGAAATGGCGGATGTGATGGGGGTAAGCGTTGATGTAATCAAACAAAAAGTTGAAGACCTTTCGGAATTCAACCCTATGCTGGGACATAGAGGATGTAGATTGGGAAATACTTATCCTGAGATTACCGAAATGCAAACAAGAGCTATAATAGAAGCAGCATTAAACCTTAAGAAAAAAGGAGTAAACGCTCATCCTGAAATTATGGTTCCGCTTACAGGTACATTGGCAGAAATGAAAATGCAAGAGGGTATCATCAGAGAGACAATTGCTACCATATTTGAAGAGAGAGGTGAGACAATCGACCATTTGGTTGGTACTATGATAGAGATACCAAGAGCTGCATTGACAGCAGATCTAGTAGCCCAATCAGCAGAATTCTTCTCGTTTGGTACCAATGACCTTACGCAAATGACCTTTGGTTATTCAAGAGACGATGCAGGAAAATTTCTTCCGATATATATCGAAAAAGGTATATTGAAGCACGATCCGTTTGAAGTATTAGACCAAGAGGGAGTAGGTCAATTAGTGCGGATGGCATGTGAGAAAGGACGTAAAACGAGACCGGGAATCAAATTGGGTATATGTGGTGAACATGGAGGTGAGCCATCTTCAGTTGAATTCTGCCACAGAACAGGACTTGACTATGTGAGTTGCTCTCCTTTTAGAGTGCCGATAGCTCGACTTGCAGCTGCTCAGGCTACGCTGAGAGAAACAATATGATTTAGTATATAAAACTAAGCCACTGCAAAATTTTGTATCACAAAATTTCTTGGTGGTTCGATAAAAAGTTTGGAGTCGATATGGCTCCAAACTTTTTTTTGCACTTTTTTTTATTCTCCTACCCTCTAACTCACCATTTCTCCGCTTATCATTTAATTCGTAATTAAATTTCTTTTTATCTTTTCAATTTTCATTTTTTTTAAAAAAAGGGGGGCATTCTTAATTCACACATAAATAAAGTATATAATCAATTATTTATCTTATTTTCAAACAATAATTAAATCATTTGTTTGTATTGGGTCAGTTGTTCTGAAATTCAGACCAACTGACCCGTTGGGAATTAAGGTGACCCCAAAATTAATAAAATCATTTTATTAAAAATATTTTCATTTTTTGCCTTGATGCATGACTGAACGGTCTTGACGAGGGAGAGAACCAAAAGAGTAAACCTCTTTTGGTAATGAAGGAACCGCTACATCAGTAGTGGGTGGGTTGATAAAATCATGACAGATTAATGCTGCTGGTATTTGCTTGGCTTCATGGCTAATCATTTTTCGATAATTGAAGGTAGGACTTGAAAGCATGCGATAGCATGACTTCAAAGCCGGCTTTGTAACTCATCATTCATAATTCACCATTTATTCATTTTATCTTTTGTCCTTTTTTTTGTAATCTGTCATTAGGGGTACTTGGTCTGAAGTGCTTCATTAGAATGTTTTACCAGTTCAACCTGTTTATTTAGATTATTAAATTTTTGGGTCATCTCTAATTCTCAGTAAGACAAAAATCTCATCAAAAATCTTTATTTTTCAAAAATCAAGCACTTTATAGACAGATACTATATAGTGTCTGTCTATCAAGGCTTAGTCAAAAATGTCCTCCTACTCTTATAGAAAAGGACATTGAATTAAAATAAGTATTATCTCCTGATTTCATAATGCTGGCACCTAGTTTTATATCTGCTGACAATCCACTTTTGTTCTTGTACTCCACGCCAAAAGACGGTATAAAGTAAAAAATATGATTGGAGACTTCAATATCAGGTTTGTTTGTTTTTAAAATATTGCCCTTGTCAATGTATGTCATAAACAAATCCAAGATTGGTGACCATTCTCGATTCTTTCTTTTAAAAATAAATTTACCGGTTGCATATTGAATTGAGTTGCCGTATAAATATCCAATGCCTATTCCAACATTGAAATATTTTATTAAATATAAGTCTAGGCTTGCTCCAATCATATTCTGATTTTTATCTTGAAGGACAATATCAACTCCAACACCTATTTTCTTTTTTAAATTAAAATCAAAAAGAGCCTCTTTTTTCATGGTCGTATCAGGTTTGTTTTTATCCTTTGCTTCAAGCAATGCTTTTTTTACTTTGATTTTATGTATACTTCTAAAGTCTCTCTTGTTTGAAAATGCCAAATGCCTTTTTTGGAAAAAAATAACCGAAATTTTTCCGATATCTACAGACTTTATTCGTTTTTTTCTATCTTTAAAACCAAAATAGTAAATCGTATCATTTTTTACTCTTACGATATTGCAAGGATACCTTCTTCCGTTTTTAAATTGAATCATATCCTGTGCTAGTAGCAGGTTTCCCTGAATAATAAAAAAGATAAATGCAATAGCTATTTGTTTCATTTTTAATAATTTTTGTTTTTAAAATCTTAAACCTGCACCTAATCTTGGAACTGCTAAATATGATTTTGATGAGATTAACGGTCCCAACTCAAGCCTTAGATACAAACCGTTTTTACTTCTAAAATCAATACCCACAGGCAAATGAAGTCCAAGTTTAAAGTTTTTAAATACGGAGATAAATAAATTACACCCAATATAAAATCTGTTCAATGATTTTGAACTTTTTTGATAGACCTTGCCTCCAAAATGTATATATCCTATGCCAACACCAAGATCCAAATTGACGCGGTCGCTGATGTCGTAATCTGCTGAAATATCCAATATAGGAAATATGTTACCTCCTATTCCTAACCTTTTTATTGGTCTGATTGCCATATCAGTTTCATCCGGTTGTGATTTTGTTTTCTTTCTATCGATTATTGTCTTAAGAAAATCATCATCATATGAATTTGCATAACTTTCAAAAGCAATTTCTTTTATTAAGTTATTCCTCAAACTTTTGATTGATTCATTAAGTTTGTTATAGTCCTTGTAATAAGTATTACCAAAGTCCATTTGAATAACGACCACCTTGATACTATCTCCGGTTTTCAATATAATAATATCCTGCCCATGAAGTGAACCTATTTGACTGAATATTACAAATAAAAAATAAAGACAAAATTTGCTTTTCATAACAATTAGATTTATTTATATTGCAAATCTACGATGGTAATCACATTGGTTTTTATCCAATTCTTACAAAAACACATATAATTTTATAATATATTTACAATTTACTAAAATGCATCCCTTTGTCTTTTCTTGGAGTTATATAGCAATAATGAATTTAACGTCCTTGTTCTGTATAAGCTAGTTGCCAATTTTCTAAAAACAAAATTCTATCAATGTTTAGTATAAATTTGTGATTTTGGGAAAATGTGAAATTAAATAGTGTCTGTCCACAAAGTCATCACTAATCCTCAGAAAGACAAAAGTCTCATTAAAAATATTTATTTTTCAAAAATCAAGCACTTTATAGACAGACACTATTTATTGTGAGGCAACAGATAATTTACAATTTGCAATATTATTTTTTACTCCAAGTCTTAATCAGAATGTACTGTTTGCAATTTATTTATTGGTATTAAGTATAAATTGTTGGTAATGTTGAGTTAAAAAATATAAATTATTACCTACCGGACAAGAAAAATATGTATCTTGCGTTGAAATTTAGATGAAAACGCAATCAGCGATTTGTGATTGACGGAGGCGAAGCCGTGATTTTCCTCCACACTTCAAATATTATTTTCTAAATATAAAATGCTATAAAGGCTTGAAATAATTATTTTAATTTACGAATTATTAATACTTCATTGTCGCTAAATATTAACCATCTAAAGTCATAAACATGATGTACCTGTTTACCATGTACATTGATATGCAATCCGGTGAAATAGCTGAAATTGAACTTTTTTTGATCTAAAATTAGCCTTGGAATTTTTTTTTGAGTAGTATTTTTACCCATTATTTCGAGTAAAATAGCTCTATTTCTGTGTAAAATATTATCAATTTTATGGGTGGCTTTTATATTTACCTCTTTAAGTTTGATATGATAACTATTTTTACATTCTATAGAACAAAAAATCTTATCACTTCTTCCTGTTATTTTATTATTGCACATTTTACATTTTTTCATAAGCATTTTATTTATTATATAAATTGAAATTTCTTATTATAAAAGCATTATGTCAGTCTGTATATACCTGTCCATAAAATCACTAAAAATCAGGTACTTTATTTTATATATATTTTCAAATGTATAATTTATTTTTTATTAATTTTCATAAAATCACAAAATATCTCGTTTATAACCTTTAACAACCGTTAATAACCGTTACAAACTACTAATATTAAATTTATTGGGTAATCTGTTGTGTTTTAAAGTGTATTGATATATTTTTGTGAATGATATTGATCAATAAATTTAAAATATTTACATAA
>JALSPK010000160.1 GCA_026986005.1 Saprospiraceae bacterium | reverse complement strand
AAATTTTTGGGTCATCTCTAATTCACACTATAAAATCAATTGAATTTTTTATATCATTCATGTTCAAGATGTTATTAAAATTATTATTTTTACGGGTCAGTTGTTCTGAAATTACTGATGCTTAGGCATCACTAATTCTCAGAAAGACAAAAATATCATCAAAAATCTTTATTTTTCAAAAATCAAGCACTTTATAGACAGACACTAAAAAATGAGCCTTACTTCAAAGTAAGGCTCATATCTCAATATACAAAAATCAATCAAATCATTATCACCACTTTACCTTTACCTTAGCACAACTATTTTGTTCGAAATCTTTACTTGCACCTGTCACTTTTGTCCCTTGTTCTACCTTTTTGGCTGATACCACAAGCCAATATTGTGTTCCTTTCACCAATTCATTAGGATTACGCAACCAACCGGGTTTAGCATTGGTCTTGATATCAAAAGAATATGAAGTCTTAGTTTTTGGCATACCACCTATTTTAAATAGAGGTTTTGTTTTTGCAATATCAAGCTCCGTCATTTTCAAACAAAAGATATCTGCATTTTCGCCTCCAGACCAAGTAGCAGAGATTTCATTACTACCTTCAACGTGAGTTACGAATAAATCTGTAACCAGACCTACATCTATGTCACTAACAATATCTGTCAATTCCTTTACATAGCCATCATTAAATTTCAATTTAAACACATATTTTCCCTTAGTTGGTTTATCCGGGCTCAATTCATCCGCGCCATTTATTACAGTACCAGGACCTGCCCAAAATTGTTTTAACTCAAAATTTTTACCATCCGGTGTTGTAACCGTACTACCTTCTTTTGCTATTTCTGCACCACCAGCAAAAAACATAAGTTTATATTTCGCATTCCCGTTTGCATTGACTTTTTTTACGATAACATCCACATATGCATCTTCATGGGTGTCTTGTGGGATAGTGTTGTCACTCTCACATCCTGCCACTAAAAAAAGCCCTAAAAAAAATGTTGCTAATAATAATATATTAAATTTATTCATATTTAGATTTTTAATTTGTTTAAAATTTGTATTTCATGTAAACACTAAAGTTTCTTCCAATCTCTAAAATTCTACCTTTATTTTTTTCAGAATTTTTGTAGGCAAAATTTAAGTGATTGTAATAAGCCTCGTCTGATAAATTCAAGGCGGCTCCTCCAATAGTAAGCCCTTTAATAGGTCTGAATCCTGCTCTAAAGTCAATTACCGTAACTCCGGGAGTTTCTGATTCATCATAGGTTTTAGAGAACCTGTCTTGCTTACCGACAATCCTTGTTCTCAAATCAAGCCAATACTTTGACTTCTCCCATTTCACACCCAAATGAGCTATCATCGGGGCTATTTGTGCTAGAGGTTCAATAAAAGTTGTATTCTCAGCTATCGTATATGATATATCACTTGAAAAATGTAATGCATCTGTAAGTTTATATTTGAAAAATGCCTCAAATCCATATTGATAAGCATCTACATTCCAAAATTGTTTTGGTGCCATTACCGGGCCACCACCACAACTACCTGAAGCTTCGCCTCTCATAAAGTATGAATTAAGCCTTGATGTGATATAATTTTGCATCAATGAATAAAAAACATTTCCTCCAATAGTGAATTTTCTGAAGTATTTGGTAGCTGATAAATCAAATTGATTATTAACTTCAGGTTTTAGATAGGGGTTTCCGATATAATCCCTACCGTCAGATCCAACTGCAAATCGATAAATATATCGTTCTATCATACTTGCAGATCTAGTACCTCTACCATAAGCCAACTGTACTTGAAAATCATTTTTTAAGTATTTTAATGATACATTTCCTCCTATATTAATTTCATTTACATCCTCAATTTTACCATTATATAACTCTTCAAAGCCTTTGTCCGGCTTATCAATTCCGGCTAAATTATAATCTACTCTAATGCCTGCATTTGCAGTAACATGAGAGGTCAATTTATTATTTGCTTCAACAAAAAAACCATAATCTTGTGTTGTTGCATCTTGCCAAACACTAAATTCTTTTTCTATTGGATTATCAAATAAAACACCGGCGGGGTTTCTTTTCACAGTTACATACTTCCGCCCATCTCTTTTTATCACATCCGCGTCAAAACCGGTATAGATAGTCCAACTTGAAGATGGAGTAAACCCAATTTCAAATTTTCCTCCCATAGTATTGGATGTAACCGGAGTTCTTCCATAAGCCATACTGAAATTTGGTCTTAATTTATTTGACATTAAATGATCAACATCTGAATAATAAGACTTTAGTAAAACACTTTTAATACTTGAAGAAATATCTACAATCTTATAGTCTAGACCAACCAAAGTGCTATTATCTTTGGGTGAATCCATAGGCAATCCAGCATGCATAATATCAGAACCGTATTTTTGTCTAAAATCAATTTGAAATCTTTGATTAGTTATCGGATTTAACCCCAATTTAATAGAATAACTTTGGGTTTTAAACGAGGATGGTACAATATTTCCATCACCATCTGTATAATTACCAAAATCTCTATTTTCACCATTTAATGTTAGATCAAATTTTTCTGCCGCATATTGCAGTTGTGCTCTTGCCACAAAATTATCTCCATTGGTTTCATACCCACTTTCAATTTCTCCATGGATTCCCAAACTATTTGGTTTTATGGCTCTTGTTATCATATTGATTGTAGCTCCAAATCTCTGACCATATCTTACAGAATAAGGCCCCTTGATTACTTCAATCTTGCTCACTTCTTCGGGAATCACATGAGCAGTAATAGGATCCATTCTATTTGGACATGCATGTACTATCTTAGCACTACCATCATATTTTATATTCATTTCTTCATATTTGAATGACCTAAATGATGGTTCCATTGCTGTTGCACTACGTTTCTGCAAACTAAATCCCGGCACATCATTAAAAAGCTCTGCTAGATTTCTAGGTTGACTTCCTTTCTTTATTTTATCCATAATAACAACAGAATGTGCTATATCATCCAATGGATGTGATTTTACGATTATCTCGTCCAAGTAAAAATTAATAGGCTCAAGACTAATCGTTTTGTTTAAATCTTTTACTGTTACTATTATCTTTTTATAGGAAATATGTTTTATTTCCAAGTGTTCGCTTTGACTTGCATCTATTTTAAATATTCCCTCGATATCGGTTACAGCCATTTTGTTGGTTTCTATTACTTTGACAGAAACCCCTACTATAGGATCTTTACTCACTTTATCAACTACTGTAATAGTAATTGATTGCCCTTTAGTAGAACAAACTCCAATCACCGTTAACAACAGAATTGTTATTAATTTTTTCATATTTTTTTTGTTTTAATAAGCGTCTGCGCTAAAACAAGCATTTTTTTTAATCCTAATAACATCTTAAAAGAATCAATCTAAATTTTGCTGTATTTTCTTGCATTCACTTCTTATATAATTTACCCGTATTTTTATACTTTGTTGTTAGATAATGCCATTCAAATATGTTTAGCCTGATCAAGCCTCTTAACTCAAGAAGAAAACAATATTTGATAATGCACTAAACTCGTTTATCATCGCATAATAACCACCAATGATGGCTTATACCAAACCGCTGACCCTTATTTAATCCTAAAGTATATAAAACGAGCAATCCATTACATCATGAGTTGATATTTTTTATATCACTCACATTTTATTGTAATTAGCATCCCTTAATAAAGTTATTAAAATTTAAAAATAATCTTTTGCGACACTATGTAACCACACAGGTAGAATCAATATTTTTCAAAAATCAAGCACTTTATAGACTGACACTAATTAAACTAAGAGGTTTTTTCGGGGGGAGGAGTCAAAATCTCAATATAAATATCTTTGTAATAGAATTGTACAAAATAAAGTTTAAAGTCATTAAAAAGCTCAAACTCTTTAGTAACTACATATTTTTCCAATATAGCAGGAAATATTTCTTTATTTGTTTTTGGAATAGGGATCGGATTATTTGGGTTTTCAGATTCTTGTTGAGCTTGTTTTAATTCTTTTTTAAGATGACATTTTCCATTACAGTGCATCTTAGGTTTGTCTTTATTTTCACAAAGTACTTCAGCATAGTACTTCTTGTGCAAAACATAGTGTATTACCGGATTAATTGGCACAAATAACACGGTTGAATACAGTAAAATTAGAAATATGCTTATTTTTCTTTTCAGAATATTTAATGATAAAGTGACTGAATAATAATATTCGTATAAAATCAAGAGATAAGTATGCCATACAATCGCTAAACTAAATTATCTGTTTTTACTACATTGTGCAAATATCGCCTACACATATTAAGCTAAACTATTGAATGCAATGTCAAACACAATATTTGTAAAAAAAGATAAATATGAACATACTTATCCCGTAAAAAAACTAAATATTTGAGATAGGTGGACGAAATAAATCATTTTGATTTTGAAAATTATATTCAAATATGTAAACAAAACGATTTCTCTGCTTATATAAGCTAATTCGGTCATACAAAACAGGCAGTTTATTTATATACAAAACGATGTTGTTGTATTCAACCTTTGGTGGTTTGGGGTTATGATTTGGACAAATATCACCGACCCTCTTTATAAGAGCTTTTAAAAATAAACGACCACTATCAAACATGTTTGGCTTCTCGTTATAACAAGCTTCTTTAGACTTATGAAAATCATAATAATATATGGAATATACTATCAAAACCTTACTTACATCAGCAAGTGTGGCAAAAATAAAAACACCAACAATTAATGACAATATGTATTTTTTCAATCCCATATGCGGTAAGCAAAGGTAATGTTTTCTTTCATAAAAACCAAATACTAATCAACAAAAATAATACTTAGTGTCTTCACAAAGACGAGTAATTTCAAATTTGGTGTGTTTTCTTGCGGACATTACTTATAATAAAAATCGACATTTTCTTTCACAACAATATCCAAAGGTAGGTACTCTTTCTCTTTTATTCTCTCCTTTAAAATGAAGGAATTAATAAAATTCATCAGACCATTATACCCTTGGTTAAATGGATTTTGATTGATAATAAAATCTATTTCACCTTGTTTTAGGTATTTTACATTGGGTTCAATCATGTCAAATCCGATAATTTTATATTCTTTAGCTTCCTCTTCATCCAATAAATCCAATAAATGATATGCTCTTGAATTTGTAAAAAAGATTCCTTTCATGTTAGGATGCTCCTTCTGTGTTTTTCTAAACCTACCTAGCAGTATCTCAATATCCAAAAAATCATCATATTCATACCAACTAACGTTTATGTGTTTTGTTTTATGCTTTTTAAAGTAATCTGTCAATCCTTTTGCTTTTGCCTTATAATGTGCAGCATTAGAAATCTCATGGGCAAGATTAAGAACGATTATCTCATCTTCATGATTCAAGTTTATATCAAATAATTTTCCAGCTAAATACCCACTATGATATGAACTTTGTCCTGTATATGATAGAATGTTCTTATGCTCCAACTCAGTATTTATCGTGATAAATGGAATCCCTGACTTCTCGCCTAAATCAATAAGTTCTTCTGATTCCTTCAAAAATAATGGAGCCATAAGAATAGCATCCGGATTGCACTCAATTGCTTTAGTCACTTGAGAAATAAATTCTCCCAAACTAAATATATTATATTCAAGAAACTCAACTTCAATTCTATAATACTTTACCATATTAATTGCTGACATTATACCTTCCTTTGGTATATTCCAAAAGAAATCAGATTCAGGATTAGGCAAAACAACATATAATTTATAAACTTTGGTTGAAGCCAATCTGCTGGCTATTATATTCTTCTGATACCCAAGTTCTTTTGCTATACGCATGACCCTTTCTTCAACCCGTTTAGAGACATTCCCTCTATTATTGATTACTCTGTCTACCGTACCTCTTGAAACCTTTGCTAATTTAGCAATATCTTTGATTGTCACATTTCTCATCAATACAAAGATAAATATAAATATAAATAAAAAAAATCATTTTAAAATAATTTATCGCACATGAATCATGACTAAAATATTTAAAAGAAGAAATATTAGTCAAAATTTGTGCACGTGTCACATTTTTTATATATTTGACCTGAAATTCATGTAAAGTACATATATTTGTACTTATCCCAAGTCATATCATTAAGGTTTTAATACAGGCAATTAAAATCACAAATTTTTTTGTGGACTAATTATTATTTAACTAAAAAAAATCATTTATGAAACGAAACTTTTATTTTACGAATCCACCTGAAATATCAATAAGAAGGGGACTAAAGCCAATCCTTTTCTTGTTTGTATTTCTTTTAGGTATTAATCTATCTGCACAAATCATTAAAGGGACTGTTAAAGATTCAGGGACAGGAGAAGCCTTGATAGGTGCAAGTGTGATAGACGTTGAAACGGGCAACGGTACAATTACGGATCTTGATGGCAATTTTGCTATTAAGGTTAACTCCCCAAACTCATCATTGAAAATATCGTTTGTGGGATATGATGATTTTATTTTGGCTTTAAACGGTCAAAATAAAGTAGAAATTTTACTTTCTGCCGGAATGCAACTTGAAGAAGTTGTAGTTACTGCTCTAGGTATTTCCAGAGAGAAAAAAGCATTGTCTTACTCAGCTCAACAAGTAAATTCTGATGAATTAAATGCAGTAAAAGACGCTAGTGTTATCAATTCACTGACAGGTAAAGCTGCCGGTGTATTTATTAATAAAAGTATGTCTGGAACCGGGGGCTCAACGAAGGTGCTGCTTAGAGGTAATAGTTCAACAAGAAATAACCAACCTCTATATGTAATTGACGGGGTACCTGTTTATAACTATAGCACTTCACAGCCGACAAGTGTTTGGGGTGCGAGTAATGGTAGATCAGGACTTGGTAGAGATGGTGGCGATGCTATATCCAATATCAATAGTGAAGATATTGAAAGTATCAGTATTTTGAAAGGAGCTTCTGCTGCTGCATTGTATGGTAGTCAAGCAGCGAATGGAGCGATTTTAATCACAACTAAAAAAGGAAGCGAAGGTAAAACTGCCGTAACATTTTCTTCTAACTTCACTACAGAAAACCCAATATTGACTCCTGAATTGCAATATACTTACGGTCAAACTACCGAGGGATCAAGAGATAGCTGGGGAGAAAAATTGTCAACTCCTGCTAAAGATCACGTATCTGATTTTTTCAAAACAGGAAAAACCTGGATAAATAGTATCACTATGAGTGGAGGTGGAAAAGTCGCACAAACTTACCTCTCTTATGCTAACACAAAGTCTAACAGTATATTGCCAACAAGTGATTTTACTAAGCACAACTTGATGTTGAAAGAAACTGCAAAATTCTTTAATGATAGATTAGCTGTTAATGCCTCTATCAATTATATCACACAAAAAGGAAATAACAGACCTACGTCAGGATTGTATTTTAATCCGCTTACAGGATTATACTTCTTCCCAAGAGGACTTGATTTTGCAAGTTATGCAAAGGATTTTGAAAAATTTGATGAAACACGTAATACAAATGTTCAAAATTGGACTGCAAATAAAGATGTCGAACAAAATCCATATTGGATATTGAATAGAAACAAGAATTTTGACATAAGAAATAGAGTGTTTTCTACTATCGCACTAAACTTTAAACTGACTGACAAAGTGAGTTTGATGGCAAGAGGAAATGTTGATAAAACTTATGACCAATTTGATCAAAGGTCTTATGCTTCAACTCAGGGAGCTATAGCAGACCATAACGGAAGATATTTGTTGCAAAACGATGAAGCAACACAATATTATGGCGATGTAATCTTGAACTATTCCGAAAATTTTGGAAAAATGAGTTTCACAAGCAACCTTGGCTCAAGTATTACTGATACGAGAAAAGCTACTGATGCTTTTGATTCAAAAGGTACAGATTTGAAGTTTGCCAATATTTTTAGTTTGCAAAATATGAATCAATCAGGAACACAATACTACTCAAGAAAGCAGTTGCAATCATTATTTGGAAGTCTTCAATTTGGATATAACAGTATGTTGTATTTTGATGTTACAGGTAGAAATGACTGGTCTTCTTCATTTGCATTTACAAGTACAAAATCGTATTTTTACCCATCGTTTGGAGTATCAGCTATATTGAGCGAGATGTTTAAAGTTCCAAATCTGAATTTTGCTAAGTTTAGGGCATCCTACGCTATTGTAGGTAATGATGTTGATGCTTATGTCACTAATTTATCACACAGTATTGATCCTGTGACGGGATTGAGAATTAATACAGTTGGTGTATTACCGGGAACAGAATTGCAACCTGAAAAATCAAAATCATTGGAATTTGGTTTAGATTTAAGATTTTTTGAAAATAAATTGAATTTTGATATTACATATTATAAGTCAAATACAGAAAATCAGTTTGTAACAATTAGCGCACCTGCCGGAAGTGGATTTAGTAAATATTTGGTAAATGCAGGTAATATTGAAAACAAAGGTTGGGAAGCTCTAATCGGATACACTCCAGTTAAGTCAAAAACCTTTGAGTGGAATACAAGTTTGAATTTTACAAAAAATAAAAATACTGTTTTAGAATTGCACGATGGGTTAAGTGATGGTATTTTCTTTTTAACTGATGCTGGAGTAAATAGTTACGCAATGGTAATAAAAGAAGGTAGTTCATTTGGTGATATCTACGGAAAAATATTCAAAAGAGATGATAACGGAGTGGTAATGGCTGACGAAAACGGGAAACCTTTACCTGATGGATTTGGTTATATAGGTAATCCTAATCCTTACTTTATGCTTGGATGGAACAATACTATTAATTACGGAGATTTATCATTCAAGTTTTTATTTGATGGAAGATTTGGGGGCGAAGTAATGTCAATCACACAAGCGATGATAGATGAACTTGGTGTTTCAAAAGCTACAGCAGACGCAAGAGATAATGGAGGTATTGATTTTACAGTAGTTAAACCCGATGGTTCTACATTGAATAAGATTGATGCTAATGTATTTTATCAAGGAGTAGCTGGTCGTGCCGGAATTACTGAAAACTATGTTTATGATGCTTCAAATATTAGACTGAGAGAATTATCAATTGGATATTCTATCCCTGCTAATATGACAAGAATATTGGGAAGTAAAACGAAGCTAAAGGTATCATTAGTAGGTAGAAATCTTTTCTTCTTGATGAATAAAGCTCCATTTGATCCTGATATTTCAATGTCAACCGGAGTTGGATTACAAGGAGTGGATGTGTTTGCAATTCCATCAACAAGAAGTTTTGGAGTTAATGTAACAGCAAATTTCTAATTGGACATTAAAAAATAAAAATATTATAATTATGAAAAATAACATTTTAAAAATTTCGGTATTCATCATTGTTCTATTGATACCGACAGCATTTTTTCAAAGTTGTACAAAGGACTTTGAAGATATAAATACAAATCCTAAAGGGATAACAAATAAAGATTTGGAAACCGATTTCAAATTGGTGGGCGAACAGTTCAAGCAAGTATTGTTAAACATATACACATTTAAACCTGAATGGAAGTTTCAACTTCAACAAAACCTTATAGGTGATGTTTATGCAGGTTATATGTTGCCTCCAACACCTTTTGCAGGTAATTCAAACAATATTACATACAATTTAATAGATGGATGGAATGGTTTTCCATGGAGTATAGCATACAATGAAGTAATGGCTCCATTATTAGCCATTGAAAAAAATGCCGGTGACGGATTTAAAGATTTTGTTGCTTGGTCTAAAATATGCAAAGTTGAAGCAATGCATAGAGTAAGTGATATTTATGGGCCAATCATTTATACTCACTATGGTGAAGTTACAGATGCAGGAGGTATTGAGTATGATTGTCAAGATGTAGTTTATGATGCATTTTTTAAGGATTTAGATGCAGCAGTAGAAGCTCTTGCTCCATTTGCATCGAAGGACGTGAAGCCTTTTGCTGCTTTTGATTTAGTTTATGGCGGAGATTATTCTCAATGGCTAAAATTTGCAAATTCATTGAGGCTAAGATTAGCTATGCGAATATCTAAAGTGGATCCGGATAGAGCAAAAACAGAAGCAGAAAAAGCCATTGCAAACAGTTTTGGTGTGTTAGAAAGCAATGAAGACAATTTTGTTGTCGATGGAGGAAATTTAGGACATCCTCTGAATACAATCAACAATTCTTGGCATGATGTAAGAATGGGAGCACCAATGGAATGCTATCTAAAAGGATATAATGACCCGAGAATAGATAAATATTTTGTTCCTGTTGTCGATGGAGATGGATATCACGGAATTAGACAAGGAGTAGCAATTGGTGCAAAAACCGAGTACGAAAACACTACTTCCTCATTGGCTTTATTCCCCAATAAAGCTCAGTTGATGACAGCAGCTGAAGTATACTTTTTAAGAGCAGAAGGTGCGTTGAGAGGATGGAATATGGGAGGAAGTGCAGCCGATTTTTATAACCAAGGTATCGAGATGTCATTTGCACAATACGGTTTGGACGCAAGTACATATGAAAATGATGGTACAAGCAAACCAACAAATTTTGTTGACCCGATAGGGCATACAGAAAATAATGCCGATGCACCTACTGATATTACAATTGCGTGGAATGATGGAGATAGTTTTGACATAAAACTCGAAAGAATTATCACTCAAAAATGGATTGCTATTTACCCTGACGGTCAAGAAGCTTGGTCTGAATTTAGAAGAACAGGTTTTCCAAAGTTATTCCCTGTCGTTGTAAATAATAGTAGTGGAAAGATAAGTACCGAAGATTTTATTAAAAGGATTAATTTTGTTACAAATGAGTATGCTACTAATCCGGATGAGGTAGCAAAAGCGGTAAGTTGTCTTGGTGGTGATGATAATGGAGGAACATCTCTATGGTGGGATGTTGATTAAATTCTTACCTAAAGAGTATTATTTGCTTTGCAATAATATATTCTTTATAGACAATGTTTGTAGTTAATGTGTTTATGGGGTTGCTGTTATGGCAGCCCTTTTTTTAATACCAACCAATCTCAAAATAACTGCCTCATAAAAGGCCAGAAAAATATTTGTAATCAAATTATTTTCCCTTTCAGAGCGTTGATTTTTTAGTGAATTGCATTTCCGTGTAAATAATTAAATCCCTGTATTCCTTGAAGCCCACCGCCATGAACCCATACTATAGTAGAATTATTTTTAAAATAGTTTTTCTTCACCAAATCATCAAGTGCATAAACCAATTTGCCGGTATAAATAGGGTCTAGAGGTATACCGTATTTTGATCGGTATTGATTGATAAAATCTATCAATTTATTATTATATTTTGCAAACCCTCCAAAATGATAATCTTCATTAATGGACCAATTCTTTTTTTTCAAAAACCCCATTTCTCCTTCAAAAATATCGGTTAAGGTGCTATTCCAGTCAACGCCTTTTATTGCTGCTATTCCCAAAAGATTAGTTTGGTCAGGCACATTATTCAGCACTCCTGCAAAAGTCCCTCCAGTCCCCAAATCCATTAAAATATAATCAGGATTTCTGCCTAATTGAAGGATTATTTCATCTATTATCTCTCCTGATCCGGGGATAGCTAAACTATTTGAGCCTCCTTCGGGAATAATATAACTACTGGGGTGTTGTTTTTGAAGAGTATCGAGATATTCTCTATTTCTGATATTTTTAAATGCCGTCCTTGACATAAATATCATTTTTACACCATTACTCTTGATAAATCTCAATGTTGGATTATTGGGATCAAAACCATCACCACGAATATAAAAAGTAGCCGCAACATTCATCTCTTTACTAATCACAGAAAGTGTATATAATAAATTTGAAAATGCTCCCCCAAATGCTATTAATTCCTTATATCCTGAATCAAATGCGTATTTTAGATTACACTTAAGCTTCCTAAATTTATTACCGGAAATATCGCTGTGAATCAAATCATCTCTTTTTACAAAAATATTCAAATTGGTTTTTTCGATTTTTTGCAATTTCTGCAGAGGACTGGGTAACCAAAGATTAAAATGTTTATAGAAATTTTCCATTTGGCAAAGTTAATTGTTTTGAAGTATCTTGTATGGATTATTGGCATCAAATCTATCAGCAAGAAAAAAGCCACCACAAGAAGTGTGATGGCTTAATATAAAATTTAAGATATAACCAATAGATTACTTGCCTCCATCTAGTTCATCTTGCCATTTCTTCAATTCATCCCACTTACCTTCAGCAGCTAGTTTAGCTTGTGCAGGCCATGTGTCAGGATTGTGCATTGCATATCGTTTACCTCCTTTTTCCAAAAGAATCTCACGAATTGTATCCGGTTCAGCTTTAGATAATTTTTCAAAAGTTTCATAACCTGAATCACTTAGAATACCTGCAATCTTAGGTCCGATTCCTTCTACTTTTTTCAAGTCATCCGGTTTTGCTTCAACGTTCTCTTCAGCCTTAGTCTCTTCCTTTATAACTTCTTCCTTCTTCGGCTCAACTTTCTTTGCTTCTTTATTCTCTTGTTCAAATTGAGATTTCATCTGAGAAAAAGCATCTAACTCTCCTAATGTTGTTTTTTCAATATTGGATTGTTGTTTTTTAATGACTTTTTCAACTTTCTTTCTTTCTTGAGTTTTCTCTTTTTCCATAGAATCTTCGGCTTCCTTCTTTATATCATTGAGATATCTAGAATGTGAAACTATAATTCTCTTGTCATCTCTATTAAACTCGATCACCTTGAATGTCAATGTTTCATCTACTTCAGGCAAAGTGTTGTCTTCTTTCCTCAAATGTCTTCCCGGAGCGAATGCTTCCAAACCATAAGGCAACTGTACAATTGCACCTTTTTCTTCTCTCTTTATTACAACACCATCGTGATAAGATCCTTCAGGAAATACTTTTTCAAATGTGTCCCAAGGATTTTCTTCAATTTGCTTGTGACCAAGTGATAACTTCCTGCTATCTCTATTGATATCCAATACCATAACTTCTATCTCACTTCCTACTTTTGTGAATTCTGATGGATGAGAATATCTTTTTATCCAAGATAAGTCCGAAATATGAACCATTCCCCCGATTCCCTCTTCAAGCTCAACAAATACACCATAAGGTGTAAGGTTCTTAACTATACCGGTATGTTGTGAATTAACACCATATTTTTCATCAATCTTGTCCCAAGGATCTGCTGAAAGTTGCTTGATACTTAGAGACATTTTTCTTTCATCTCTATCAATAGTCACAACTTTGGCCTCAAATTCTTGTCCTAACTTGAAATAATCTCTTGCATTAACTGGTTGATTGCTCCATGTAACTTCAGATACGTGAATCAAACCTTCAACGCCAGGAATTATTTCAAGGAAAGCACCGTAATCCTCAATATTTACGATTTTTCCTTTTACTACGCTTCCTTCTTTAATCTCTTCATCCAAGGTATCCCAAGGATGTGGTTGAATTTGTTTCAAACCAAGAGAAATTCTCCTTTTGTTTTCATCAAAATCAAGTACAACAACCTGTAACTTTTGGTTTAACTCCAACACTTCGGTTGGATGTGAAATTCTACCCCAAGAAATATCAGTAATATACAATAATCCATCTACTCCTCCAAGATCCATAAATGCTCCAAAGTCCGTAATATTCTTAACGATACCTTCAAGTACCTGCCCTTTTTCAAGACCTTTGATGATTATTTCTCTTTGTTCAGCAAGATCGCTCTCTATTAATGCTTTGTGTGAAACAACAGCATTCTTAATAGCTTCATTAATCTTGACAACCTTGAATTCCATAGTCTTACCAACATATTGATCATAATCAATAATCGGTTTAATATCAATTTGTGACCCCGGCAAAAATGTTTCCAATCCATTACAGTCAACAATAAGTCCACCTTTGGTCTTGCTTACAATAAGACCTTTCAGAATAGTACCATTTTCGTGAGAATCTACTAATGCATCCCATGATTCCAACAATTTAGCTTTCTTTCTTGAAAGTATCAATTGCCCTTTATCATTTTCTAAACTTTCTACGTATACCTTTACTGTATCGCCCGGTTTTAAATCAGGTCTGTCCCTAAAATCTGTTGCTGATAATATACCATCTGATTTGTAGTTTAAGTCCAAGATTACATCTCCATCTGCAATAGTCTTTACTGTAGCATCAACGATTTCACTTTCACCAAGTGATGTTAATGTTGAGACGTATTCATTCATGTATTTCTCCTCTTCCTCTGGTGTATAGGGGGTTTTGTTTTTTGAACCAAGAGTCCAATCAAAGTCGTCATGTGGTGTTTCTTTTTTCTCGACAACTTCTTCTACAACTTGCGTTGTTTCTTCTACTAAAACCTCATTTTCAGAAGTCTCAGGAGTCTGTTCGTTTTTTTGATCTGACATAGTCATTTCTGTTTTTGTATTTCGCTCATCAGCGAAAGATGTTAAAAAATTTGAATTAGCCTGCAAAGGTACGATTAATTTTTTATAAAACAAGCCATTGTTATGTAAATATCGTGAAATTTGGGTGTTTATCCGGTTTTTGCATATTTTTTATCAAAGTTTTATCTGCTTTTTCAAAATAATATGATACTCGTTCTTGTTTTTTAAACTGTCATAGTATTAGATGTAAACCTCAATTCTGTCATTCACGTACAAAACTTATTGGAAGATTTAACGAAAATCTTATACCTCTATCAAAATATTTATTGCTATTAAAAGCCCAAGAGTATCTGAAGCTGAGAATACCGAATATTTTGTCAAGTCCTGCTCCCAATTCATAATATGTGTCTTCTTCTTTAATTTGAAGCAATTTAAATGTAAATACTTCTTCCATTTTTAATCGGTTTATATAGGGAATTTTTTCAATAATTAAACCTTTTAATTTTTGTTGAACCATAATAGTAAAGTATGGTCTAAAATCAGCTCTTGTATAAAAGGGCAGTAAGTGAAATGAGTATTTATAATTTTTTGGCATCATAATATACATTTGATTTCCAGAAAAATAGTGATCATCCAATTTATCCACTTTGCTTTTTGTTAAGAATTTTCCAGCTTCAAGGAAATAGTTGGTATATCCAAAAAGTCCTGTAGAAATTGCTCCATTTAATCCTACTTTTACAAAATCATAAGATACATATTTGTCACCCCTTGAAATCGCTTTGGTATATTCAACAACAATCCTTGGATAAGGAGAATACAATGAAGTCAATTCGTTGGGCATTTCGATATACTCAACTCCCGGTTTGTATGAAAATGCAATTTGCGCTATAAATTTATTTGGATAAGTTATTTTACCGGCTTTTTCATAAATATTTGGTTTGTAAATTATATCCTTAAAAAAAGAATAATTGGTATGATTAGACAGTTTTGCCCTAGTGTTGTATTCAATGAATAGCCTTGTACTGATTCCCGATACAAAATTTCTTTGTATTTTTAGATTTATAAATTTCTTGTCATAAAGCTTAAGATAATTTTTTGCATCAAATAAAGCCTCAACCATATTTAAAAATTTATTTACTAAATTTTCATCTGATGGTTGTGAATAAATTCTTCCGGCTTTGGCAATATATTTGAAATTATATTTACTGTCAATCATCTGTTCGTATTTTATGCCGGGGAGTATATTTTTATCAGCATGGCCGTATTCTGCAAATAGTTTCAGTTTCATGTACTTCTTCGACTCACCTTCTTTTATATAAATCAATTTTACTATAGAGTTTAAACCTTGAACAGGGTTAAAATTCAATTTTGTAATAGGAGAACTTATTTTCCAATATGATTTATTATAAGAATCACTAAAAGTATAAGAGGTTAATAGATTTTTTAGTTTAAATTTATTTTCTTTTCTGTCGATTGAATCTAAATATTCTTTTGATGATGAAAAAGCTTCAATACTGTCCATTTTTACATAACCTTTTCGCTCTTTAACACTAAGAGGTACCGGGCGAATTTTCTCCCAATAAATACTGTCTCTTTTATTTGCCTCCTCTTCAACCTTTACTTTAATTTTATTAAAAAATTCATCAGGATAATTTTGATTCAATTCATAGTTGACAAAATTTCTAGTGTGGTAACCATTTGCTTTAAACCCCATAAAGCTAATATCAAATGCAGCATATTGAGACAATAAGCCCCAATCAAATCTATCGCCGGTCAACTGTCGAAAGTCCTGCTTGATTCTAATAGTATCAAGTAATCTTATATTTGTATTTTTTGAATTGACTTCCAAATCCAGACCGTAAATATTCCAGACATCATCAACTATGAATATATATCCTCTGAATGTTGGATCGTATTTTCTTTTGGGGATTACTTGAATCTTATTTATCTTATTGCCATTATCATCCTTAAAAAATCCTATCAGTTTGTATTTATAAAACAACATTGCATTTGAAGAAATAGGAGAAATTAGTTTTTTACCAATAGGAATATAATTATTATAAAATGAGATATTTGTAAATAACGATGACATATTGGAATATCCTGTTTTATCACCGCTTATTTTGGACGAGATTATGGTCTCTTTCCATTTGTTATTAGATGCTTGGTAGTATTCAGATACAGTCTCTGTCACCAGTACAACATTGCTACTGGTATCTAACACCTCATCCATTTCCTTTTTGTCTTCTTCAGATTTTGCTATTTCAACACCAAATATTTTTTTTGGAGCGTCGAGTAACTCAAGTTTAAGCTTTTGATAAATTTCAGCTTTAAAATTTTCAGGTTTATTCTTAAAAGTTTTCCTGCTTTTAATAGCCTTTCTGATTATTGCATAGGCAGGATCTTCTACATCTGCTTTGATAACTACTGCTTTTAGCATGAGATCATCATTATCAAGTGAGATATCTTTACGGATTTTTTTACCTTTGTAATCTACTGCTATTTCCTTAGTTTGATATGAAATAAACTTATAAACTATTTTGTTTTTCCCCAGATTCAAATTTAATAAATACTCTCCTTCTTCATTGCTAAATGTACCTTGTGTAGTGCCTTTTATATAAACAGCAGCAAAAGGTAGTGGTTGACCGGATTTATCAATAATCTTACCGTATACTTGTGCACTAACACTTGTCAAAGCGATAAAAAACACACTAATAAATAGGATTACCTTATTACAATTTTTCTTTTTCATCATGTCTATAATAAGCAATTGTTGATATCAAAATAAGAGTAAATACAGCTATAAAAACCCATATTGGAATCGGTACCGGATCTCCCTGAGCATATGAATGTAGGCCTGAGAGATAAAAATTGACTCCAAAATAAGTCATTATTATTGAAAAAGAGGCAAAAACTGATGCTAGATTATACGTGAACAACGATTGAAGTCCTTTCATTTTTCTCATGTGCAAAACAAATGAGTATACAAATATGGATATTAACGACCAAGTCTCTTTAGCATCCCATCCCCAATATCTGCCCCAAGATTCATTGGCCCATACACCACCTAAAAATGTACCGATACTCAATAAAAATATTCCAATAGTAAGAGAAAATTCATTAACCGCAGTCAGTTCTTTTAGTGTAAATGTAATATTGTCATTTTGTCTTTTGTTGCCTCTGATAATAATCAAAAACAGATTGATCAACCCCAACATAGCCCCAAGAAACAAAAACCCGTAACTTGCAGTAATAATCGAAACATGGATCATCAACCAGTATGATTTGAGTACCGGTACCAAATTTGTAATCTGTGGATCCAACCAATTCATAACCGCAACAATCATAATCCATCCGGCTAAAACCGAAGTAGCGGCTAGAGTAATAGGTGACTTTTTGGCTAATAAAACACCTGCTAATACAATTGCCCAAGCAATATAAACCATAGATTCATAACCATTGCTCCAAGGTGCATGCCCCGCAATATACCATCTCAATCCTAAACCGAAAGTATGAGCCAAAAACCCTAAAATCACTAGAGCTATACCGATTCGTATTGGCCATTTCAAATTCATTTTAGGTCTGAATACCTGAATGAGAAGCAATATCAATAAAATAAACCCAATCATAAAATACCAACCGATTAGTTTATTGAAAATAAGAATTTTGTTGTAGAGCAGTTCTGCTTTGATCTTCCCTTCTGAAGGCATATAATCTTTTGCTATTGATAGTTGATATTTACTTAGTCCCTCCAACGCTAAATCTGTATTTTCCCATTTATCTTGTTCAACTCCTTCGACAATACTTTGGAGATACCAAGGCAAGAAATTCTTAACAAGTACTCCGGCATCGCCAAATTCCATTTTTGCTGCTTCCTTAGGAGTATACCATTTTCGGGAAGGATCATTTTCTTTTGGAAAAATACGAAGGAAATTTCCTGAAAAAATCATATATAGTATATTCAATCTTTCATCTACTTTAATTACCTCTTTGTCAAATTTCGATCTTTCTTTTTCCGCTTTTTGAAGTGCTGTTTCTATTTGTTTTGACAAAACATATCCTTCTCTTTCATTGAACATATCCGAATATGATGCATATTTTTCAATACCGAGATAGTTTTTTAATGCTGGATTATTTACAATGATCATTTCAATATCTTGCCATTGATAAGGGAAAGTCATCAAGCCTAACATTATCTGATCTGCTGTTTGTCCAACAAACATTTTCTTCTGAGTAATCTTTCTGACCAGCTCACTGGAAAGTGTATTCATTGGCATTATCCTCCCTCCTCTTTCTTGTGCCAATATCTTACCAAACGCAGCAGCCCTTTCAGAATCTATTATTTTAAATGTATCCGGCAATATTGTTTGAGCGGAAAGAGTAGAACTTGCTAAAAACAATAAAGGTATTACTATTCCTAAATTCAATCTTTTATCTCTATACTCCCCGATTAGTCTATTTAGTTTTTTGACTCTTGCTTTTTTAGTGAAAAATGTCAATACCATACCCAAAGTAAGTAGAAAATAACCCAAATATGTTAGCCAAGTACCCCAAACATCATGATTTGCTGACAATATCGTACCCTTTTCATCTTTATCATATGAAGATTGAAAAAACCTAAAACCTCTGTAATCTAAAACATGATTCATATAAATGCGAAAATCTTTTTTAATATTATTTTTTTCGTCAATTAGGGTTACTTCGGAAGCGTATGATGATGGACTCATAGAACCGGGATACCTTTCAAGTTGAAAATCCCTTAGTTTTATTTTAAAAGGTAGTTTTATTTTTTTTGAACCATAGGATAATTTTATTTTTGTATCACCAAAAACAACTTCCTGTTCTTGTCCGACCATACCCTTATTCCCCCAAATTGTTACTGACTTCATAGTGTTGCCATCAGACACATTCATTTCCAATGCATTGTAAGAAGCAGCTTCTATTTTTGACCCTTTGGATACAGGCCTTAATATCCCTTTAGGAACAAATTCTTTTAAAACAATACTCTCTCCATTGAAGACATATAATGCACCTGTTGAAAACGGATAATCAACATGTGCTAATAAAGTATCTCTTGATTGATCACTCATATACATAATTGGTACAGGAAAATCTGAATTGACCAACAGGCTATCGCTTCTTGTGAAAATTCGTACATCTGCGCCTTTATCTGAATCAAATCCAAGAGTAGCCTTAGCAAAAGATAGTTTTTCTCCCTTTTTTAAAAATCCACCTATTCTACCTTGAGGAGTGCCATGAACAAGATATAGTATAGGTTTGCCGGTTTCATTGTCTTTTTCCAAGGTTTCGTTTGCATTGGGATAAAACTTTTGTAATGTTATTTTAAAAGATTTTCCGTTATAGTCCAATGCCTCATCAAAACTATTTCTACCAAGGCTACCAAACAATACTTTCTTATTGATAAATGATTTGTCAGAACCTATTATTTTTGCTTGAATATATGTTTCATCAGATAAAATTTCATTTGATGATTTGCCCTCTCTTATCGGCATTAAGCCTTCATAACTCACATATCTGGTAACTGCCGCTCCTAGTAATATTATTATCATGGCTAAATGAAAAATAAAAATTCCATACTTCACTTTTCTATACAATTTGAATATAAAAATATTTGCAATTAACGACACTCCAAACAAAACCCACAACAACTCAAACCACCATGATTTATAGATTATTTTTTGAACCGTCATAGTCCCGTAATCATTTTCAATAAAAGTAGCAACTGCCATTGATGCCGCCAAGGCAAGCATCAAAATACCTGCAAATGGTATAGAAAAGAAAAACTTATATATCTTTTTTAACATAGTTATTTATTTATACTATATAATACAAGCAAAGGTAGTATTCTGTTTAGTCTAAATCAATAAAACCTGAGGTTTAAATTCTTTTTTGTCATTATATAACAAATTCTATAATTATTTAGTGTCTGTCTACAAAGTGCTTGATTTTGGAAAAATAAAGATTTTTGATGAGA
This sequence comes from Saprospiraceae bacterium, assembly GCA_026986005.1. GTDB lineage: Bacteria > Bacteroidota > Bacteroidia > Chitinophagales > Saprospiraceae > JADJGA01. The sequence continues at coordinate 63,658 of JALSPK010000160.1, read as the reverse complement.
TTTTTGTCTTTCTGAGAATTAGTGATGCCTTAGCATCAGTAATTTGAATAAAGTAAGTAACTACACAGATAGAGTGCTTTTGAGATGAAAAAGTATTAACGATATTGTGGCTGACATATTTATATAAGGTCACCAGTGCTTAAAAAATTTAACACTTTTATCGAAAATTTACTATACTTGATATCTACATTTTTGTTCTTGTCAATATTGCCTTGGATTATAAACTCTACATAATTGCATAATGTTCTATATATCAATTCACATACTGCTTAATCACCTATACATCATATTTGAAGCCAAAATATGATAAATTCGTAAATTTGGTAAGTTTGTATAAATAACATACATTTGTATCAAAATGAATATATGTTTTTTAAAAAGACAAAATCTACAATTAGAGATATAGACGAGTTCCTTGATACGGTGGATCAAGGAATCTTAGTATTTAAAGAGGGAGTAAAAAGTTATCTTGAAGAAGATGAAGAGGGGTTTACAAAAAGTATTGACAAAGTTTACAAATTGGAATCTAAAGCGGACTCTATTGTACTCAAAATACAAAATGAATTTTTTGAACACTCATTAATTCCACAATACAGTGCAGACGTGGTAAAGCTTCTTGACAACTTGGATGATATTATAGATACAGCAAAGGAAAATCTTTTTCAATATGATGTTGAAATGCCGTCTATACCAAAAAAGTTAAATAGTGATTTTTTAAAATTGCTTGAGGTGTCGTGTGCTTCTGCAGAGGCGGTAATTCCGGCAGTTAGATCATTTTTCAATAACCCCTCTGCTGTTAAGGATAGCGAACATCGCGTGTTTTATTACGAAAAAGAAACAGATGTTTTGGCAGCAGATTTAAAAAGAAAAATATTTAAGGATAGTAAGCATTTAAAATTAAGTCAAAAAATACACTTGCGATATTTCACTTTACACATAGAACAAATTTCGGACAGAGCGGAATATGCTGCTAGATTATTATCAGCTTTATCAATAAAAACAAAAGATTAATGATATTCTTTTTTTTATCAAGTGGATTATTTCTAGGATGGTCATTAGGAGCAAATGATGCTGCCAACGTTTTTGGGTCTGCCGTAGGAACAAAGATGGTTAGTTTTAAAAAAGCAGCTATTATTGCGTCTATTTTTGTGATATTGGGAGCGGTAATCCAAGGTGCAGGAGCTACTCATACTTTAGGTAAATTAGGTTCGGTATCTGCAATTGGCGGCTCATTTACTGTAGCTTTATCAGCGGCTATTACCGTTTATTGGATGACAAAATTCAGGATTCCCGTATCCACTTCACAAGCAATTGTCGGAGCGATTATAGGCTGGAATTTTTTTGTGGGATCTCCAACAGATGTAAAGGTTTTGGGAAAAATCGTATCGACATGGGTGATGGGACCAATATTAGGAGCTGTTTTTGCCATAATACTGTATTATATTCAACGTGCTTTTCTAAAAGTTGTAAAAATACATTTGTTAAAGCAAGATGCATATATTAGATTTTCATTGTTATTGGTTGGTGCATTTGGTTCTTTTAGTTTGGGAGCAAACAACATTGCAAATGTTATGGGCGTATTTGTATTAGCTGCTCCAGAGAATTATCTAGACTTTGGGTTGTTTAAACTGAATGGTATCCAACAGCTGTTTCTTTTAGGCGGACTTGCAATTGCCTTAGGGATTTTTACATACTCTAAAAGAGTAATGGACACAGTAGGAAACGGCTTAATGCAGCTTTCATCCAAATCTGCTATTATTACTGTGCTTTCAAATTCGATGGTCTTGTTTGTTTTCTCATCTAGCAGCTTATCTTCTTTTTTTGTTAGTATAGGGCTTCCACCGATTCCATTGGTACCGGTTTCGAGTTCTCAAGTTATCGTTGGTTCTATTTTAGGATTAGGATTATTAAAAGGTGGTTATAATATTAATTTCAAAATGTTGGGAAGCATTGCATCCGGTTGGATTGCAACTCCATTTATTTCAGGAGTTTTGTCGTTTTTTGCACTTTTTTTTGTAAGCAATGTTTTCTTAATTCCGGTTAGTGCCAACAAGTATATTGACAAATCAAAAACAAATCAAACAATAATTACAGATTCTGTACAAAAAACAAATACTTCTAAAGACAGCTATCAGATAAAAACTAACTCGATACACAATAATACCTCAGAGAGTATTGTCGGCCCAAATCTCTCTCGTCAAAATGAATTAAAAAATGTTATAGCTGAGGTTAAACCTAAAGCAATAGAAGAAAGTAAAACCAATAATATTTCAAAATATTTTTATATTGCATTGATAGTAGGAGTATTACTCGGTTTAATATTTTTAATAGTAAGTTGGGTAAAATCAGCTTTTAAAAGGAATAAAATTATTCTAAGTAAAAATCGACAAATTCTAGAAGCTCAAAAAGCTTTGGCAGAGATAGAAACCAAGTTTCATTTGCTAGAGACTAAACAGATGGAGGAAAAATTGAGTTTCAAAAATAGTGAGTTGACCACAATGGCTCTAAATTTAATTGAGAAAAACAATTTTTTGGAGATATTAAAATCAAAAATCGAAGAAATTAAATTGGAAACAAATGATTCTTCATTATTAAGAAAATTGAATGCGTTATACTTGTTAATCTCTAACAATCAGAACCTCGAAAACGACAGAGAAGCTTTTCAAATGCATGTTGACGAAATCAACAAAGATTTTTTTTATAAATTAAATTCAATTTATCCCAATCTTTCTAAAAATGAAAAAAGATTGTGTGTATATTTAAGGCTTAATATGTCTTCAAAGGAAATTGCAGCACTGACAAACATTTCAGTAAAGAGCGTGGAGATGAATAGATATAGGTTGCGTAAAAAGATGAATTTAGGACATAACGAACAATTGGACACAATATTAAAAAACATTTAACAATTTGTATAATAAAAACGAAAATCATGAAACAAAATTACAATTTATTACCTCACAAGCAACTGATAGTTTTCGTTGTTTTGCTGTTTTCAATTACTTCTTTTTCACAAAACTCTGAAGATAGTGTTAGGTACAATGAATATGGGGTAAAGGTTGATAGAGTTGACTTAAAGTCGGAAACTAGAAATGGTATTTTAGTATTTGAGAGCAATGATAAAGAATACAAGTATTGGCTTGATAATCGAGTATATTTTGATGGTGCCAAATTTTTTGGTACACAGATTAATCCAATTGGTGATGGATTAACAATTAGAAGAATGAGATTTGCTGTAAAAGCTCAGTTGCATAAAAATTGGTATGGGGAAATTGACCTTGATTTTGCCGGTTCTGCTACCGAAATCAAAGATGCCTATATCAAATACCAATTGCATAATGGCTTTATTAAGGCAGGAAACTATAAAGAATCTTTTTCAATGGAAACTACCACTACCTCAAGATATGTTACGTTTATAGAAAGATCATTGCCAAGTAAATTTGCACCTTCTAGAAATCTTGGGATAGCTGCTTCTAAATGGGGAAATAATTGGTTGGCAATTGCAGGTATTCACTTCAATGATGTGGGTGGGTTTGAAGAGGTAGAATTGTCTCAAGCACATAATAAAAAAAATGGATTGGACGAGGGTATTTCATATACGGGCAGAATTGCTTTTATGCCTATTCAAAAAAGAAATAAAGTCATCCATATAGGAATGGCAGGCTCATATCGTACACCAAAGACTAGTGATTCTGAAATAAACAGCTATCGTTTTAGTACTCGGTCTTTAACCTCTATAAATAGAAAAAAATACATCGATACGGATGATATGAGTGATGTTGACCACCAAGTTTTATTGGGAGTAGAATTGGCAGGAGCTTATAATAACTTTATGTTTCAAAGTGAATATATGAAAAATGCTATTTATGGGATAGATAATGCATATACTGCAAATTTTGATGGAGGATATATTCAAGCAGGATGGTTGATATTTGGTTCGACATACAACTATAATAATGCAGAAGGAGAATTTACACAAATTTCAAAAAAGAATAATTGGGGAGAGTTGGAATTGGCATTTAGATATAGTTATGTAAATGCAAATGATAAAGATGCCAATATATATGGAGGAGCAGGTGAGAGTTATACTTTAGGATTAACATATCACGCTAATACCAATGTAAAAATGATGTTAAATTACAACTATTTGAATCACGATAGATATGCTAACGGTAAAGGGAAACTGTATATTTACCAAGATGATGCCGGTGTAAAATACAAAGATGTTACCGACCTGAACATACCGGCAGGTAAAGCCGGCGATGATTTTGGATTTCTTTCTGCAAGAATCGAAATCGACTTTTAGTTTTTTTTATTGCTTGATAAACGATTAATGAAAAAGCAAAAATATTATTAAAAAATGAAAAATTATAAAATGAAAAAATTACTTATATTATTGACTATTATTTTCGTTGGAGTAACATCTTGTGTAAAAGATGAAGACCTTAAAGATCCCACTCCTAAAGGAAATGGAGATTCATCTATATTTTTGAATGAATTGGTCTCGACCGGAAGTCCCGATTATGTAGAACTGTACAATAACGCAGAAGAAGCTGTTGATATAACCGGATATACAATATCAGATGGAGGGGCAGATTTTGTTATCCCTTCAGGTGTTTCGGTTGAAGCAAGAGGATATTTAATTCTTTTAGCAGATAAAGCCGGATTGGTAGATGATGAAGGAATACACACAAACTTTAAAATTTCTTCAAAAGGTGAACCTATTAAATTGGTTGACAAAGAAGGCAATTTGGTCGATCAAATCGACTTGCCTGCAATGGATCCCGGAACAGCTTACGGTAGGACAACAGACGGAGGTGCTGAATGGGGATTGATAAATCCTTCTCCCGGTGCGGCAAATAGCAACACTAACTCTGCACCTTCTATTACAGTAGATTCTATTACGGGTTTAAATGACAATCAAAATTATAAGATTTCTGCAATGGTTGTTGATATTTCAGGGCTAAGAGATGTGAAATTATACTATAAGTATGGAAGTCAATTTGCTTTTGTTGACATGGTACCTTTAGGTAGTGGCGAATACTCCTTTGTATTGCCAAATATACCGGCAGGAGAAGAATTGGAGTATTATATAATGGCTGCAGATGAAACAGGATTGAAAAGTTATTTTCCGGAAAGTGCTCCGGACAAACCTTTAAAAATAGTATCACAAAATGGATTTGCTATTTTTTCAAACTTTGATATTTCAACTGAAAATCCGTCAGCAGATGAGGAAGTGACTATTTCGGTTGATGTTTTTGATGCTACAGGAATAGATCAAGTTAGATTGTATTATGTTGTAGGAGATCAAACAGTAAATGATAAAGAAAAAATAATAATGGACAATATTAGTGGAAATACTTATGAAGGTAAATTGCCCGGACAATCTAATAATACAACTGTGAAATATTATATGAGAGCAGTGGATTTGTCAGGATTAAAGAGTTACTACCCAACGAATGAATCTTTTGATAATGATAGTTTGGAGATGTGGCCATCATATGTTGTAGCTCCTCCGGCTACTTTGGACGCACTAGTAATAAATGAAATTCAAGGCAAGGGGGATCCTGATTATATTGAATTATTTAATGGAACAGACTCTGATATTGATTTAGGAGGATATAAATTGCATGATAAAGATTCAACTGAAGCTTACGTAGTACCGGCTGGAACAATTATTTCCGCCGGAGGATTTTGGACATTGGATTGTGACGGTAGCTCTACTACTTTATTTAAAGTTTCAAGTGGAGGAGAAAATATTACATTATTAAATGCTTCAGGTGAAGTAATTGATGAATTGCTAAAAGACAATTGGCCTGAAGGACATAATGGATTGGTAGGAAGAATCCCTGATGGCGGCATAAAATGGGCAGTTTTAAGTGAAGAATCTAAGGGAAGTTCAAATGGCAATTAAGATGCATAAAATGCTAGGTTTGTTAATAGCATTGTTATTCTTAGGGGCATGTGATAAAGAAACCAAAAAAACACATGATACCAAATTGGAATTGATAAAAGCGGTTAAACTTGAGGTAAAAGAGCCTTCAGGATTGTGTTTTACAGCTAATAAAAACGCTTTTTATACCGTCAGTGATAATTCTGCTAAGGTAAATAAACTATCGTTAACAGGGGCATTGATTAAAACTCTTAGCTATGAAGGAGAAGACTTGGAGGGAGTGACTGTAGATCCAAATAACGGTAATGTATTGGTTGTAGAAGAAAGAAGAAGGGAATTGGTCAAACTAGATTCTAATGGAAAAGAAATAGATAGACTACACATAGCAATTGAAGAAAATAGTCTTAATAAAGGCCTGGAAGGAGTGACGTATAATGCAAAAAATAACCATATCTATTTATTGAATGAACAAAACCCCGGTCTCTTAGTGGAATTGGATGTTTTTGGCAAAATAATTAAGCAAACAAAATTGGATTTTGCCATTGATTACTCCGGCATATTTTATGAGCAAAGCGAAAATGTTATTTGGATAATCAGCGATAAATCCAAATCTATAACCAAATGCGATTTGAATGGAAAAAAGATATTGAGCTTCAAGATTAAAGAATCAAAAGCTGAAGGTATCGTTGTTGATGCTAATAATAGAAAAATATACATTGTACTTGATGGTTTGGATAAATTACAAGTGTATAGCTATTGATTAATAGATAACACAGAAAAATATGTGTCTGTGTAAATCTGAGGAATCCGTGTGAGATATAATAGCACACAGATGTCTCAGATATCACAGAAAAATAAATTTTTTAAAATATAAAAAAATGGTAAAAGAAAAATTAAAAATCGGGGAAATATCAAAACCAAGGTTTGAATTTAGGTCTTTCGGACAAGATTTCAAGGAGGCTTCCAAAAAGATGCAAGAACTATCTGCTCCGGTACCTGACAAGGTAAAAGAAAGGCAATCTGATGAAATATATATTGTTTCGAAAACTAATGATATAAACAATACTAAAATCAGAAATGGTAAGATGGATATCAAAACATTTGTCCAAACCGTTGATGGATTAGAACAATGGAATCCTTTGATGAAAGCAAAGTTTCCAATATCAAAGAAAACCTTGGTAAAAGAAGTATTTCCCGCATTTAACGTAGAAATGCCTACTTTGGATAAAAAAGAATACACGTTGAAAGAATTTCTGCAAATGATAAAAAAACATCCGGATTTACAGGCTGTAAAAGTGCATAAGCACAGGTTTGGATACATGGTTAATGATACTATTTGTGAAGTTGCAAATGTATTGATTAATGGAGCAAAGGTGATAAGTATAAATTCAGAATCAACCGAGCTAGAGGATATTAAGAAAACATTGTCAGATATAGGTTTGATAGGTGTTGAGAATATTAACTATTTACAAGTAATTAAGAGGGTAATTGGAATGATTGATAAACCTTTGGCAAATTAAAAATATAAACAAAATGGCACAAGAAATAGAAAGAAAGTTTTTAGTAAAAAATGATGATTTTAAGGGATGTATAAGACAATCACAAAAGATAGTTCAAGGTTATTTGTCTTCTGTTCCTGAAAGAGCAGTTAGAGTTAGGATTAAAGGGGATAAAGGGTTTTTGACCATAAAGGGTATCGGAAATAAATCAGGGATGAGTCGTTATGAATGGGAAAAAGAAATCAGTGTTGATGATGCGAAGGACTTATTGAAAATATGTGAACCCGGTGTAATTGACAAAACTCGATTTATAGTTCAACACAAGGGTTATGTATATGAAATTGATGAATTTTATGGTGATAACAATGGATTAATTGTCGCTGAAATAGAATTGGAGTCTGAGGATGATATTTTTGAAAAACCTGAATGGCTAGGAAAAGAAGTGACAGGCGATGTGAAATACTATAACGCCATGTTAATGAAAAATCCATATAAAGATTGGAACTCTGAAAAATGATTCTTTAATTACAATATCCTATGCTGGCATAGTATTTATTAGCAAAAAATTGATAAATTTTAATGAAAAAAGAAAAAACATGGCAGAAAATTTAAGAAATTTTTCATCTGATTTGTAAATATTATTCTATTATAGTATCAATTTTGAACAGTAAATTTTAGAGCTTTAATAGCGAAATTTTTTATAGTAAAAATCTTTACAAAATATATACCAGAAGTCAATGCTTTTGTATCCAACGAAAATTTATTTAACCCGATTATCAATTTTTGATTTTTTGAGAATACTAATTTTCCAACATTATTATATATCAAAATTTTTGCTGCAACTGTTGATTTACTATTTAACTCTATATTCAATTTATCTGTAGCAGGATTGGGAAAATAGTGCAATACTTCTACATTGGCTTTTGCAATATCTTCAACTCCATCGTAGTTTTTAAAACTAAAATCAACTATCACCGGAAAATGATCTGAAGCATTGTCAGAATCCTGCGAATTTAGATGGTATTTATCAAGCAATTCAAAACCAAGCTTTCTTGTAAAAAATACATATGAATTTTCTTTTTGCAATACTGAACCTGTATAAATCATGTAGTCCAATCGACCTTTGGGATATGAAGAATCGTCACTATTCCATGTGAAACTAGCCGGATAACCCATAGTCAATGGCCTTGCATCTTCTAAAAATGATGAATCCCAATCCGGAAGAAAATCTGCACCATACGAGTTTTCATTAAAAATATCACCTTCTATCAGGGTTTTTCTTTGTCTATTGCTACCTACAAAATTCATGTCACCCATAATAATAATTGGAGTGTTTTTTTTCAAATGTATTGAGCCAGTATTTGCTTTTGACTGTTTGATAAACTGCATGATTTTGTCTACTTCTTTTTGTCTTTTACTATCCTTGTCACAACAATATAGATGTGCGTTTATAATCATTATTTCCTTGCCGTTTTTATTAACTAAAAAAGCAGCATTACCTTCAATTGGCTCCGATTTAATTATCGGATATTTGCTGACAATTATCAAATCGCTACCGATTTTAGAATGATACCAATTTCCACCAAAATATGATTTTATTTTATTTTTCATTTCGAAAGAACTGTGACTATAGACCTCTTGAAAACACAAGACATCAGGGTTTGCGGCTTGGATCAACCTTCTATAAGGTGGCTCATTGGTAAAAAAATGATCTTTTTCAACATTATAAGTCAAAATTCTAAAATGCTCCTCGCTTATTTTATTGATACTAAATGGAGGAAGTTCAAGATCTTTATCTTTAATAGTATAAGCAAACCCAGTGCTTTCATCAGGCATTTTATCCCCTCCTGTCACATCTTGGAGTAAAAATAATTTGATGTTATTATTAATATTTACCAAATATGATCCTGCTTTAAATTTTCTCTTTATCGCCAATTCAAAAGTTTCAGATGTAACTGTTGGTAGAGGAATCAGTCCAATATCAGCATGTTTTAAAGTGATTCTGCTTCCGTTTCTATAAAAAAATCCATATCTCTCTCCAAAAAAATATGAAATATCTGCACCGATTCCGTTTATTTTGTATCCCGTTTCAGTATTATCATCAATGTCTATAAATATAGCAAAATCATTGCCATTCTGAAGATTCACCAATTTACCCGTAGTGAATTTTAAGTATAGATATTCAGAATCATTATCAACAGACATTTTTCCGAAGTCAATACCGAATTTACCATCATTAGCAGAGTCAATATATTCAGTATTTATCTCACTCCAATCATTAAATTGTCCGTCAATTAATATTTGACTATATATTGTAATCGGTAAAAAAAAGAAAAGGAAAAACCATTTGTAGTACATAAAATATTTGTTAATTTTTAAAATTGAATGCCAAAGTTATAATCTTATTTATAAATTTATAACAAATCTATATCAATTTCAGTTATACAAAGCAGATAATAATAATTTATATGAAGTCTTTTTCTATAATATTCGCTTTTTTTATAGCTCAAGCATTGGGATATGGACAGGGACATGTTATTCACTTGAAGAATCCATCATTTGAAAGTATCCCTGCTCAGGGAATAGATCAAGGTTTCTTTTTACCCGGATGGAGTGATTGTGCTCCTTATTATTTCAGAAATGAAACCCCTCCTGATATACATTCAGGACATACAAGTTTTTTTGGAGTTCACAGAGAGCCTATTGACGGTAACACTTTTGTAGGAATGGTAACAAGAGGTGGTGCTGAAACATGGGAAATGATCTCTCAACGACTAAACTCAGCACTTATGCCGGACAAGTGTTATCAATTTAAAATTATGTTGGCAAGAGCTGAAAGATACTTGAGCAAAGATAAGAGAGACACTGCTCATTTTTATAATTTTAATAAACCGGTGAAACTTAGAATTTGGGGAGGATCAGCAAGGTGCAGAAAAACTCAATTACTGGCTGAATCCGACCCTGTAAAACACACAGATTGGAGGGAATATACATTTAGATTCAAACCAAAAGCTTTTTATCCTTATATTCTTTTAGAAGTTTTTTATGTGACACCTGTTTTACAACCCTACAATGGCAATATCTTAATTGACAAAGCTAGCGATATAATTGAAATACCTTGTCCGGAAGATGAATTATTGGCTTCTGTAGACATTGATTTGCCTTCAGTAGCTACAAATAATAAGCCGGTTGCTAAAAATAATAAAGTTATTAAAAAGTCAACAAAAGCTAAAGAAATAAACAAACCCATAGTTGTAAATAATCCGAAACAGGTGGATATAAATAATCTCAAAAAGTCAAGTCATTCCAAGCCGAAAATAATGAAAAAACTTGATAAAAACTCCATTGCAATTGGGCAAACAATCAAAATTAATAATTTATATTTTGAAGCGGATAGCGCCAACTTGAAAGAAGATTCCTATGAGGTATTGGATGAAATATATGATTTTTTGAAAAATAATCCTAATGTGATAATAGAAATTGGAGGTCATACAAACGGAATGCCTTCAAGTAAATTCTGTAATAGATTATCTACTGCAAGAGCGAAAACCGTTGCAGATTACTTGAAAACAAAAGGTATAGCTAAATTCAGAATAAAATACAAAGGATACGGGAAAACCAAACCCTTGTACACCAATAAAACAGCCTCAGGCCGTAGAAAAAACCAAAGGGTAGAGATTAAGATATTAAGGGTAGACTAAACTCAATAGTATAATTTATCCTATAACAGTTTAATGCAAATCTAATAAAAACCCTATTGTGAAATTTGCATCCCAATCAAAAACATATGTATCACATCCTGTTGCATCTTCAATAGCTTTGTATATATTGATGCCTGCCTCCATCTTAGCTCCTTCAACCTTGTTGTCTTTTGGAGCTTTTAGTACAGTATATCTTTCCTTTCCTTTTCTTACTGCTTTAGCCAATTTATAAGGGACTCCACCTATCATAAAACAAACATCTGTTCGTTTGCGAGGCACCATCTTTGATTTGTCAAATACATCTTGATATACTGTTTTTGCAGGCGTATTATTTTTATAATATTTAGCTCCGTAAGTTTCGATACCTTTGATTGAACCGTCATTTTGTACCCATGATATTTTTGTGTTTCCTGATCCTATGTCAACAACAAAAGCTGTAGCTTTGTATCTAGTCGGCAATACTGATTTTAGGGCATACCTAGCTTCTTGTTCAGGTGTCACCGTATTGACAACGTAATTCATATTCTTTAATTCGGAAATAATTTTTTTTGTAGAACCAACTTTCATCGCTCCGGAACTAACTACAAAATGAATATCTCTACCATTCACCCCATAGTCCAATATGTTAGTGATATATTTTTTTAATCCTCCTCTTATATCGGCAGCAGAAGCCATATTGTCATATACAAGGCTATTTCCCCACTCTGCTTTCTTAAGCTCCCAATTTTTCTTTTGATCAATATTAACAATAAAACTATTAAAACCCGATGCTCCAAGTTCGACGACGCCCTTAAGTTTTCCGTTTTTGGGTTTTGTAGGTGTATAATTAAATGATTTGATATTTGAAATATGCGAATTTGTGGTTTTTGCTGTTGAACTATTATTATTGTCCGACTTATTTTCTACTTTTTGTTCAGTAGGAGTTGAACCGGAATTATCTCCGGTAAATTTTGGCAAGAACTTTTGAAACAAAAAGAAAAGAATTACCATTACTACTACGACAATTAAAAGTTTGGAGAAAGTTGTTAATCTTGTTGACATTTTTAAATTTATTTTTGTTATTGAAGTGTTTTATATTACAGAATTCAGTAGTGAATTATTATAGAGTCATACTACTACTGCCACAAATATACAATATTATCTTTAAAACCTATCCATATCAGTTTTGGATTTATTTATTTTCAATTTGTTCATCGCCAGCAAAGAAGCTTTTTGTTCCGCTGATTTTTTATTGTATGCTTCAGATTGGCATATTTTTTTATTATCAATCATCAATGCTATTCTGAAAAAATCCCTGCCGTTTATTTTCTCTTTTTCGTTTAGAGTGAAATCTATACTCTTTCCATTTTTTTGAGCCCATTCGAGCAATTGGCTTTTGTAATTGTCATCGTGATTTTCAAGAGCTTTAATGTCAATCTGATTTCTCAATATATTTCTAATAATAAATCTTTGAGTCTTTCTATATCCGATATCAAGATAAATAGCTCCTACCAAAGCTTCCAGAGCATTTCCAGCCATTGATCTACTCACTTTACCGACAGCATATTCACTCAATATTTTATCAAGTCCCATTTTTTGAGATACTTCATTGAGGGTTTTTCTTTTTACTATTTTTGATCTCATTTTCGTCAAAAACCCTTCGTCTTCTAAGGGGTATTTTTTAAATAAATACTCTCCAACGACTACGCTCAATACTGCATCTCCCAGATACTCCAGCCTTTCATTTGTAAACTTGTATTTGCTATTTGCTTCCTGATAAGATTTATGTAAAAATGCTAATTCATATAAGTATAACTTTTTCGGTATAAAACCGAGAATATCATGTAGCTTATATGCTAATAGTTTATTTTTTGAAAAATAAATATTGTACCTTTTTTTTATATATCCAATCACTTTTTATTCAATATATTTTTTAATAACAATAGAAGAATTATGACCTCCAAATCCAAAGGTATTGCTCATCGCAATATCGACTTTTCTATCTTGAGGCTTTTCAAAAGTCAAATTAAGTTTGGGATCAATTTGTGGATCATCTTCAAAATGATTTATTGTAGGAGGTACTAAAGATTCATTTATAGCAAATACAGAAGCTATTGCTTCAACTGCTCCTGCAGCACCCAGTAAGTGACCCGTCATTGATTTAGTAGAACTAATATTTAATTTGTACGCATGATCCTTAAACAATTTTTTGATAGCCAATGTTTCAGCAATATCGCCCAAAGGGGTGGAAGTACCGTGTACATTGATATAATCTACATCTGAAATATCAATATTTGCATCTTCCAAAGCGGTCTTCATTACCTGCATTGCACCATTACCCTCCGGATGCGGTGCTGTGATATGATAGGCATCAGCTGACATGGCTGCACCGATTATCTCAGCGTGTATTTTAGCACCTCTTTTTATTGCATGTTCATATTCTTCCAGTATCAATACTCCTGATCCTTCACCAAGTACAAATCCATCTCTACCCAAGTCAAATGGCCTTGAAGCTGTTTTCGGATCGTCATTTCTTTGAGATAAGGCTCTCATCGAACTAAAACCACCAATAGCAGTACGGGTAACTGCTGCTTCTGATCCTCCCGAAATCATGATATCAGCTTTACCAAACCTAATATAATCAAATGAGTTGGATATAGCCATGGAAGCAGAAGCACAAGCAGCGACTGTAGCATAATTGATTCCCGTAAAACCATACTTAATAGATATATGCCCGGGTACAATATCAGGTATAAGCTTTGGTATAAGAAAAGGGCTGAATTTTGGCCCTGCACCTCTGAGTACATCCTTGGTGACTTCCTTCTCAAATGTATCAAATCCTCCAATACCACTACCCATTATAACTCCTGCTCTTGTCAAATCAATCTTGCCGGTATCCAGTCCTGAATCTTTCATAGCTTCTTCAGCAGCAACCAATGCATATTGAGAAAACGGATCCAATTTTCTCCACACTTTTCTATCCAAATAATCATCGGGATTGAAGTTTTTTAGCTCGCAAGCAAACTTAGTTTTGAACTCTGATATATCAAAATAAGTAATGAAATCAGCACCTGAAACTCCTCTGTATAAGCTTTTTTTATATTCCTCTACATTGTTCCCAATAGGGGTCAATGCTCCAATCCCGGTTATTACAACTCTTCTCATATTTTTTCTTTTAAACAACAAAAATAGTATTTTTTTCTATTTTTATTAGACTTTTTATAAGTTTCTTTAAGATATTAAATTTTCTTTTGTATCTTGCTGAACATTTTTAAAAAATAAATGCAAGACAATGGAAAACAATCATGATGTTTATAACAATAGAATTTGGCTAAATGAATATTCTCCGGGTATCCCTGCCAATATAGATACCAATGAATATCCAACTGTAAGAGGATTTATAGATGAGCAATTAAAAAAATACGGCGACACACCCGGATTTTTTAATATGGGAAAATGGTTGACTTTTAAACAAGTTGACGAGTATTCTGACAGATTAGCTGCATATTTGCATTACAGGGGCTTGAAACCGGGAGATAGAGTGGCAATTATGATGCCCAATATCTTACAATCTCCAATCTCTATTTTTGCTGCAATAAAAGCCGGTTTGGTCGTTGTAAATACCAATCCGCTATACACTCCCAGAGAGATGAAGCATCAGTTTTCAGACTCCGGAGCCAAAGCTATTATCATTGCTGATATGTTTGCAGGTAATCTGGAAAAAATTGTTGGTGATACTGATATTGATGTTGTTATTACCACCGGACTTGGGGATATGTTGGGTGGCTTTAAAGGGGGTATGGTGAATTTTGTTGTGAAGAATGTAAAAAAAATGGTCCCTAAATACAATTTACCCAATGCGGTTAAATTTAAAACCGCATTAAAAGAAGGTAAAAACAAATCTATCACAGAATATTCACAAGGACCTGATGATTTTATATTTTTGCAATATACCGGTGGTACTACAGGCGTATCAAAAGGAGCTATGTTGACAAATAAAAACATAGTCGCCAATATGCTTCAGATAAAGTACATCATGCAAATTAGATTGAAAGAAAAAGAAGAGATAATTCTTACAGCCTTACCATTGTATCATATTTTTGCACTGACTGTCAATCTTATGGCAATGCTTGGTATGGGAGTCAAAAATGTGTTGGTAACTAATGCAAGAGACTTGAATTCTGTTGTAAAGGAATTCAAAACTCATAAGATTTCTGTATTTTCAGGGGTGAATACACTATTCAATGCATTATTGCATAACAAAGGTTTTCAAGAACTGGATTTTTCAGGATTTAAAATAGTGGTTGCAGGAGGTATGGCGCTTCAAGATGTTGTTGCCAAAAAATGGGAAGAATTGACAGGGTTAAGAATAGCCGAAGGATATGGACTCACGGAAAGTTCTCCGGTAGCATCGGTCAACCCTGTTGATGGTAACGCAAAGATAGGAACAATAGGTATTCCGGTACCATCTACTTACATGAAAATTGTTAATGATAAAGGAGATGCTGTCCCTGTAGGTGAAGTCGGTGAAATATTGATCAAAGGACCACAGGTAATGAAAGGATATTATGAAAGACAGGAAGAAACTGATAAGGTTTTAAAAGACGGTTGGCTTTATACCGGAGATATAGGTAAAATGTTGCCTAACGGATTCTTCAAAATTGTAGATAGGATGAAAGATATGATTCTTGTATCCGGTTTCAATGTTTATCCAAATGAAGTAGAAGAGGTAATAGCAGCTCATCCTAAGGTACTGGAAGTAGCTGCCATTGGTGTTCCTAATGAAAAATCAGGAGAAGTTGTAAAGGTTTTTATTGTGAAAAAAGATAAATCGCTTAAAGAAAAAGAAATTATAGAATATTGTAGAAAAAACTTAACTGCATATAAAGTACCAAAACAAGTAGAATTTAAAAAAGAACTTCCAAAATCAAATGTTGGTAAAATATTGAGAAGATTATTGAGAGAAGGTAATTGATATATTTTTTTCTTTTTTTGAGAGATGATTTTCAAAAAATATCATTTATACCAAACTGCTATTAAAATGGTTAAAGAGGATTGATGATTGTAGCCAATATTTTAGTAGCTTTTTAGTATTATCGCAATTTTTTTGGCAATAAATTTGCAGTATATTTTTATAAACATACAAATGGATAGAATAACAGAAAAAGATTCATTATACAGACATTTAGAAAAAATGTCAACGCAAGAGTTGTTGAAAAACATCAATAATGAGGATAAAAAAGTTGCCATCGCTGTAGAACGCGAAATTGGTCAAATCGGAAAAACAGTCGATGCCGTCTATGACCGTATGAAAAATGGCGGTAGATTGTTTTATATCGGGGCAGGAACCAGCGGGCGACTCGGTATACTTGATGCATCTGAGATTCCCCCTACTTTCGGTGCTGAATACGATTTAGTAATCGGTATAATAGCAGGTGGAGATGTCGCGATTAGAAAAGCAGTAGAATGGGCTGAAGATGACATAGATCAAGCGTGGAAAGATATGCTTGAATATAATATCGATGAAAATGATTTTGTAGTTGGAATCGCTGCATCAGGTACGACACCTTATGTCGTAGGTGGACTGGAGTATGCTCAAAAAAACGGTATTGGTACAGCAAGCATCACTTGTTCGCCCGGATCTCCGGTTGCAGCCAATGCGGATTTTCCTATTGAAGTAATAGTCGGCCCTGAATTTGTGACAGGAAGTAGTCGCATGAAAGCAGGCACAGCCCAAAAAATGGTTCTAAATATGATTACTACTTCGGTTATGATTAAACTTGGCCATGTCGAGGACAATAAGATGGTTGATATGCAAATCACCAATGAAAAATTGAGGGATAGAGGTACAAAAATGATTATGAAATCTTTGACTATAAATGATTATACAACTGCAAAAGCCCTACTTGAAAAACACGGTAGTGTAAGAGAAGCAATCAAGGAATATTCTAATACCAAACCGTTATCAAGATAGTGAAATATAAAAAGAATTAATTTTGCTTATTCAATGAAATAACGGTATTGTAAACTCAACAAAACCCAACTATCTTTTTACTGGATTATTACCTTTTTGGAGCTAATACCATCTTTTGTTCTTAGAGTTAAGATGTATGTACCTGCTCGTAAATTACCTTTGGTAAATACTATTCTCTTATCACCTATTATATTTGTATTCATCAAACTTTTAACTTTTTTTCCATCAATAGTATATAGATCTAGAGATACAAAACTTTTATCAAATATCTCAAACGAAATTACAGCTTGATCTGTAACAGGATTTGGCATTATCTTAAAATCAACTTTTTCATTTGCCAACTCTTTTGTTGCCACCATCTGATCTGTATTTACTGTCCAAATACCCCTACCGTGGGTCGCCACTACAATCTGATTATTTACTATTCTCATTTGCCATACGCCTACTGCCGGAAGTCCGTTATTGGCATATTGCCATGATTTGCCTGCATCCAAAGATTCATAAATGCCAAGCTCTGTTCCAGCCCAAATCCTATTTGTATCAAAAGGCATAACCAATAGAGAATAAGTGGCAATATCAGGAAACCCATTACTACTTTCATCTTTATTTGTATCAAACCCGGAAATGTCCATCCATGTTTTTCCCAAATCTTCCGTTTTTAAAATCTTGGGACCATCTGCAAGAGAAAACATGACATAAGCTTTGTTTGGATTTTTAGGATGGGTAGCAATCCCTGTTAGTCTTCCCATTTCAGCTATTGAGTAATTGGCTGTTTCTATCCAAGTTTCTCCCTTGTCTATTGATAAAGCGACTCGATTATCTTCACTTATACCGGATCCGGACCATACGATATTGCCATCAGCCAATGATATTGCCGTAGGAGGTCCAAAAAATGAAAAGTCCCAACTATCCGGCATACTTTTAATCTCCCATGTATCTCCAAAATCAGTTGATTTAATCAATCCTTTATCGCTACAAACAAAAACTAAATCAGGATCTAATTGGGAAGTGGTTATTCTTGTGAGAAATGGTCCATAAGATTCTGGCAAATCAACTGTATTCCATGTTTTACCTCCATCCGTACTTTTGAAAATATTATTGTATTGTGAAGACTCCAAAATCTGAGTGGTATCGGCATAATTCCATGCAGCTTCAAATCCATCACCACTAGGAGCTGATTTCCACTCTGTCTCAGAATTGGGGTTATATGGCGAAATCCAAGTCCCATTATCCTGAGTACCCCCGATATATCTATCTCCTCCATTCATTTTATCTACACCATAAAACTGAGAAACATTATAACCTTTGGATGTTGTAAAAGTTCCATTTTTAAATGTATCTCCTGTTTGCTTAAATGTCTTCCCACTATCATCTGAAAATGCCACCCCTCCATCGTTGGCATTGATTACGTAAAACAAATTGTTGTCAATATCAACCGGAACTAAAACTATGTTGTGATGATCAACATGAACTCCCTTACTACCAACTGCACTAACATTATAAAACTGATAATAGCCATCGGTCACAGGTAGATAATCAGCGACAACACCTGACTCCACACCTGTCATAAACCTAATATTTCCTTCCGGTAAATCATCTATTGAACCGTTAAAATCAGGGGTTTTACCCATGTAAAAATAATATTCACCTTTATAAGCAACATTTGAGTTTATAATCGTGTTATTTGGATCTTCACTATAATCTATTATATTGACTATTACTACATCAGGCGTAGCATTACTTTCGTCTGAATAATCTTTGAATGTCCATTTACCATCGCCGTCAAAGTCTATAAACGAAAGAGATAACTGCCTATTATTTACTGTATCCCATGCTTCAAAAGGCACATCTACATAATCTTGATATGTTACCTCAAAAGTCGAAAAAGACAGGTTTAATCTATGAGCCTTTTGACCTATTCCGGAGCCAAATCTAATTTCAACATCAATTAAATCCTCTTCCGTTGTCTTGGGATCTAATAATAGTTGCCCCATTATTTTTGATGCAAGTCCGTGTGGACCTACCGGGAGCTGATCTGTCACAACATCTTGAAGAAATGTTGTATTATTTTCAAACTTTTTGAGAACAGTAATGTTTTTTTCTTCACTTCCAACATTCAATTCTAATATCGCTCCTGATCCTCCAACCCAAACTTTATTTTCTTCAAATGGATGCGAAGCTATTGTATTATCATACCAACCTTGACCACCAAGCCAATTAGCCTCAACATCACCATTAAATAGCACTTTATTTACTGTTTGCATTGAATCTCTACTAATATATAGTTCAGAGCTGTTTTCTTTTTCACACGCTAAAACTACTACACTCGAATTTACAGGAGAAACTGTCATTTCAATTCTTGATAGCCCTTTTGAGGATGAATCAAAAACTTTCTCCCATGTTTCACCTGAATCAGTCGATTTAAGAATCCCATCTCTATTTGAAGAAGCATAAATCACTGAAAAATTTCCCGGAGTATATACTATCTGTTGGATAGGAGAAGACTCATTTGTGTATTTTTCTTCCCAACTTTCTCCTCCATCTGTTGATTTCATTATAAAAGATTTCGATGAGTTTTTTACAGCATCACGAGGCGAAGAAAAAGTACATGCCAATAGTTCATTTTCGTCTAAAGGATTAACGATTAGCCGAAGTACATTTTGAAATCTATCACTACTTGCAGTAGATTTGAGTATAGTCCAAGTCTTTCCTTTATCTACTGATTTCCATATACCGCTTCCATTGACCATCAATCCGTCAAATCCCTCTCCGGTTCCGGCATAAATAACATTTGTGTTGTGTGCAGACATTGCGAGTGTTGATGTAGAAAGATTGGGAAAATCAGGCGTTAAGTTAATCCATTCTTCCCCGGCATTTTCAGTTTTCCATATACCTCCTCCAACAGATCCCGCATACCACGTATGGTGTGTAGAGTCATCCGGATCGACAATTAAACCTCTTGTTCTACCACCTACATTAGAGGGGCCTCTTTCTATCCAATCAAGTTTTTTTGAATCTCTGAAAGAAATAGAATTTTGTATTTTGCTCATTTCTTTAGCCAAATAGCCGGGTTTGTATTCCGTGAATTTTTTATTGTTTCGAGTCCTAATAGTATTTTGAATTTTATAGTACATTGCCGGTCCGTCAAAGTGCAAAAATTCTTCCTCAAATACCGTAGAAAGATTTTTAATCTTAATGTTTTTACTATCCAGTACAAATAAACCTTTTATGGACAAAATAACGACAATACTTAAAAATACTAAAATAAGTTTTTTCATTTTTTATGCTTTTATTATTAACTAAAAAATTGTGTTTCTACGATATTTAATGCATGACCATAAAGACATTAAAATTTAAAAATCAAGCACTTTATAGATAGACACTATTTATGTTTTTTTAGTGATTTTACATTTAGTTTATATATCACATTAGATGTTGAATGCAGGATATCTTTAGGTCTATTAACAAGAGATCTAAGCTCAAGCTCAAAATCACTAATCCATTTTATTTTTCCCCCAACAACAATATCTTTAAAGATTACTTTATTATTTTTTAATTCAACAACAGAATAAAATAGCGTCGGAAAAGGGTCATTCAGCTTTACTTCCTTGGTATTATACACCAAAGCATATTCTTTTGTTGGGTTATAACTAACCTTATATCCTTTACCATAAGATTGAATTCCTATTTTTTCAACAGCACTATCCCTCTTGTTATTTTGAAAACTCTTTTTGCAGGAACAAGATAATAAAAATAGAGAAACAAACAGCAATATTATATTTTTTATCATATCTAATCTTCTAAAAATTATATTTTCTTTTTATTGTATTTGCTTTAAAATACAAAAACGTTGCACTTTATACTGTGTTAATTATTTTAAATACTATCTTTTATAAAGGGACTAAAGGAGATGGTTATACCATTACTATAAAGTGGGAATACTTACGATGAAGATAATCCAAAAAGAGATGATACCTTAAAGACAATTCATGGTTGTGATTCAATAATAGTTACCGATTTGACATTTAATCCAACTTCGGTAGAGGATCTTCATAATAAAAATGATATAATGTATTTGTATCCTAACCCGACAAAAATAATGTCTTTTTAAAGATTAAGTCTAATAAATATGATTCTGGAATGATTTTGGAATTAATTTCACCTATTGGTAAAAAGATAAAAGAATGTAAAATTAAAATGTCGGGCTTATCTATCAATCTAGAAAACATCGGTATACAAGGAGTGTATTTATTCAAATTATTAGATAAGAGTAATAATAATTTATGTATTAAAAAAGTTATTTTGATTAAGTAGACTGATAATAGTTTTATTTTTAATTTTACGTTTCGTTTGTAATATAAGAAGTAAAATTAAAACTTTTTATGATTTAGAATAAAATAAATCAGAGTTAAACTCAAAATGAATAATGAAATGAAATATGGAATAATAACGCATCCAAATAGCTTTAATTATGGTGATGATATACAAAGCATTGCAGCATATAGATTAGTAAAGAAACTAGGTTACAATGTAGATTTTCTCTTGGATAGAGAGAACCTTAACAAAAAGATTACCAATGAAAATATTAAAGTAATAAATAGTGGCTGGTTTATGGAAAATCCTGATAATTGGCCTCCAGCTGACAATATTGAACCATTATTTATTTCAATGCATATCACTCATAATAATAATGCTTCTTCTAAAATGATAAATAAAAGGCATTATGATTATTATAAGCAATTTGAGCCAATTGGCTGCAGAGATTTTCATACTGTAGATTTGTTTAAAAGAATAGGAATAGATGCATATTACTCAGGATGTTTGACACTAACATTAGACAATGAAACAAAAGCATCTGAGAAGACTGATGAGATAATATTTGCTGATGCTTTTAATAAAAACTTACCTAAGGACTTTAGGGAAAAAATGTTTAATAAGTTGGTCCCTGAATCCATAAAAAACAAAATAAGTTTCATCGAACATTCTCATTCAATTGCTAATAGAAATATTGAAGATAGCTTAAAATACGCAGGAAGTTTAATCAATAGGTATTCAAAAGCTCATCTTGTTGTCACTTCTCGAATTCATGTTGCTTTACCCTGTGTAGCTCTAGGAACTCCAGTACTTTTTTTAGATGTAGGCTTTAATCTTAAAAATAGTAGAAATAGATTTGATGGTATTGTCAAATACTTTAACAAATTGACTAATAATGATTTCCCTTTTAATGGGCTTGATCCAATGAGCCTATTAGTCAGAAAATTGCACTTGTACAAATACTATTACAATACAACTAAAATAAAATTTGATTGGGAAAATCCTCCTCAAAATCCCATAGATATTAACGACATTAAAAACGACCTTACTACACGAGTGAAATTATTTTTAGAATCGAAATAAGATATCAATATCGTATTATTCAAGTACTAATTTTTTCACCTCAAGTAAATTACCTGAACCGTCTTTTAATTGAATAAAGTAAATTCCTACAGTTCCAAATGTATTTACACTTATTTTTGTTTTTTTCTTATCAAATAAACTAGAAAACACTTTTTCTCCTGACGAATTAATAATATTTATACTATAATCAGAAATTTTATCAAAATATTTACCAAAATCAATAACTACAAAGTTTTTTGCAGGATTTGGATATACTTTAATCTTATTATTTAACAAAGTACTATTTGTAGAATTAAATGTAACATCAATAACTAATGTATCCGTAACTTTGATAAAAGTTGTATCATAGACTTCAACTATTTTAGCACAATAATTTTTTATATCAATAGCAATACCTCCAGGTTTATTTATATGTTTAAGGAAAGTTTTAAAGTCAGTTCCATCAGTATTTACAACCTGCATACGAGAATTATCTTTTTCTGACCAGTACAATTTACCATTTATATTATCTAGCTCTAAACCAATACAAGCAGAACTTACATTAGCTATGTTTTCTTTACCATCACCTTCTAAATTCGAGGAATGTAGTTTTAATGATCCTCTGTTAATCCAATATAATTTTCCATAATAAGGATCAACAGCAACACCTGTAATATATCCTTTCTCTCTAATTATCTCAACAATGTTTGAACCATCTAAATTTGCTCTATAAATAACCGAATTGTCACCTTGTTTTGAAGTATAAAAAATGTGATTGTTGACAATATCTAAATCTAGAAACGCTGGTTTGATTTGATTTGAAATTATAGTTTTATCACCAGTACCATCAGTTTTGATTTTTGAAATTGTCCCCGCAGAAACATTTGAATAATAAATAATGCCAAACCTCTTATCCAAAAATACATCAATAGGTTCACTTACATTATTTAAAAATGAAAGTTCAGTTCCATCAAGATTAGAAACTGTAATAGCATCGTGCTCTCCATCTGCAAAAAATAATTTGCCATGTTCATAGTCAATAGTAATTCCTCTTGGTGTATTTTGACCATATAATATGGTTTCTGTATTTCCAGTATTAATATTTACTCTTTTAACTACATTTTCATCAGCATCACACCAATAAATGTAAGTTTGGGCATTCAACCCCAAATAAGCAGAAAAAATAAAAACAAATAATAATAGATTTTTCATAATGATAATTTTGTTAATTAAACTGTACACAAACATAATAAATAACTTTTAAAATAAAAACAGTTCAGTCAAAACTTTTAATCATTAATTATTTTTAGAAGGGTGTTATGACGTTTCTCCTGACTAAATTTTCTTACTATTCTAGTTCTAAAATGTTTTCCTAATTGATCATCACTTTCAATAGCTTTTAAAAGCAAATTTTTAGCTTGTATAGTATCCTTTTTAACTAATATGAAGTTTTTATTGCCTATTACATTTGGAATTCCATTAACATTAGAACCAACTGGTACACACTCGCATAGCATCGCTTCACAAAGTACATTTGGTAGCCCTTCACTTAAAGAAAATTGTGCGTAAACTTTATGTTTTGAATAAATATCAGGGAGCTCTTTATTATCAACATAACCATGTATATGAAAATTTATAGGAATATTTTTGCTATCTAAATAATATTTCATGCTGTCATTTACACCATAAAAATGAAAATCAATTTCAGATGTGATTTTTGCAATATTCAATAATAAATCTCCTCCTTTTAGAATCCATGTATTTTTATTTGTTATTCCGGCAACACACATTACATCGCTATTCCTTTTGATTTTTGTGTTTCTTTTCCAATTATTACTGTCGTATCCAGTGGGAAGTTCAATTATTTCCCCTTTTAGTTCATTAACTATATTTTTAATACCTACTGGAATAATTTCGTTTGATTTTGCATAACTATTCTCTCCATTTATTAGAGATTTATCAACAGGTAAAATATATTTTGCTAGCTTAATCGAATACTTATTTATTATTTTTCTCAGTTTATTTGAATAAAATATACCATAGTTTATTTCTTTTATACCTGTAGCATCATAACCGCCAATAATTAAAAGAGATCTTTTATGAAATAGTTTTGAAAAAAGGATAGGTAGAACTGAATGATAATCTGCAAACCATATTAAAAATACTTGAAACCTCCAACCAAAAAAACACAAGAAAAAAAACTGCTTAATAAACTGTATTAAATTTTTAAATATCCCTTTATAAGATTTAAAACGATATCTTCTGACTATATAGTGTTTATTTAAATCTTCATAATCTTTTTTTACAAATGTAGAAAAATTAGTATACACTATTAAGATTTTTTTGTCTCTCATAATATTCTATTACCGTATCACCGTTATATCACCACTATATTTAACTGTAGTATTATCCAACAATTCTATAACCGCGGCATATACATAAACCCCGGGGTTCACTCTTTGCCCTTTGAATCTTCCATCCCATCCATATAACGGATCATTTATCCTAAAATGCCCATTTTCAAAAACTAATTCTCCCCATCTATCGAATATTTTGAATGAACTAACTTCTTTTATTCCTTTTGCTTTGCCCTGAATATAAAAATAATCATTTTTCCCATCACTATTTGGAGTAAAGATGTTAGATATCGTTATGGTGATATTTTTCTTTACTTCGATTATTATATCATCTGTAGATGAACAACCGTTTTCATCCGATACCTGCAAAGTATATTTAGTAGTTTTCAATGGAAAAGCCTCCGGCGAATAACAATCTACACATGACAATCCTTCATCAGGAGTCCAAGAATACTTGTATTTACTACTATCTGGAAATTGTGGAATAATCTTTATTTTATCTCCCAAATAAATGGTAGTATCCTCCGGTAAATGGATATTTCCGGTATTAAAAACTGTTATATCCAAAGTATCAGTAGAATAACACCCATTTTCATCGCTAGCAACAACAATAATCTTAACCTCTTCTTCCGGTTTTACTGTTACTTTATTACAACTATTACAATCAAATACTTTTTGAGGCTGCCATTGATAATTAACAAATCCATTCACTTCAAACTCTATAGTTTCTCCTTTACATATAGACAGATCTTCTCCTAAATCAATTTTTGTTGCAGGGTCAACTATTATTTCAATTGAATCTATTTGTGTATTGCCGCACATATCAATGACCTCTACCCAATATTTTCCCGGATTCCACGCAGTAAATATCGAATCCGTACTACCATCGTTCCAAAGGTAAGACTCAAATCCCCCACCTGCATTGAGATTTACTATACCTGAAATACACATTGTCGTATCATTACCAAGATCCAGGATTTTTGATTTTGCTTCTCTCAATTCTAAGAAACCCAGATTATTATCCCAATTGCATTCAAGAATCCCCGTATTAGGCATTTCCACATCCGGCAAATAAGGTGTTTTGAGTGTCCCGTTATCATTTACAAATCCATAAATAGTGATATCTCCTAAAGATTTAATAGTATAAAAATAATCTCTACAAACATCCTTCGGAATACTATCAGGAATATAAAAAATACCTATAAGTTTAGATTTTTTTGTTAAAGGATTTTGGGAATAAAAAGATACAGGCGTATTGATTGGAATCGCATAATTGCCCTGATTACAAATTTCAAAATTAATAATAAAAGAATCTTGCTTGCACTGTGCATCAGATATTATCATCGAAGCATCCGGAGCTAATAAACATGTATCAACACAATCTTTTTTACAGATATTGTTTTCAATTAGATTTATATTTTGTTCAGTAAAACTTCGATTTTCGTATGGCATATTATTGCTTAAATCTTTAATTTTAATGGGTTCTGAGAAAAAGTTAAACGCTTTTTCCATTAGTCCGGGATCTACAACATCAATACTACAATCTATTGGGAGGCTTCCATCCAACTTTAATTTCAAAATATACATGTCTTTATCATTAATATTTGTCACAGTTCCCATACAATACAAGTAACCATTCTTGATTTTCATGGAGTTTAGATTAGTAGAAGTCCCCAATTGATATGATTTTGCCCAAATAAGTTTACCGGATTTGTCAATTTTATATACTAATTGATTCCGGTTTTTATTAGAATATATATAATCACCACCTATTAGATATCCATCAGGCAAATTTAATATTTTTTCAGCTCTATTATGTAATGTGTTATTTATATAAAATCCTTTAGCCCATAGTAAATCACCTTCATAGTTTATTTTAATTATTTGCATTTTTATGTTATCTAAATCGCTTCCCGTTTCATCACCTAAAATTGCTATTACTAATCCATTGTCCTGGACCATATCAAATGGATATATTCTTGAAGAACCTGAAACAGGAAATATATAATTTTTTGACCATATTTCTTCCCCTTTAGAATTCATTTTCACAACTACTCCTCTAAATTTATTTTCTGAAGAGCTGTTTATTGCAAATCGACCAGTAGCGTAAATATATCCATCTATATACATTGCTTTAAGGAAGCCTTCACATGAACCAGTATCAAATGTCTTTTTCCAAAGGATATCACCCGTATGATTAGTTATTTCTGCGATTAAAGCATCACATCCATTTCCATAAGTTTTCCCACCACAAAGATAATTTCCATTTGGGAGTTGGCTAAGTGTCCAAAAAATCGGAAAATTCTTTTTTGTATCAATAATTACTTTATTCCAGATTACTTGCTTATTAGCTATATCATATTTTAATAAAAAAGCTCCTCTACCATTCGATGATGTATTTATTTCTATTCCTGACATTAATAAAAAACCATCTTTATCAAGGAAAGTATTATATATGTATTCATCTCCTTGTAAAAAATCATAAATATTTGAAGAGATAACTTTTAAGGTTTTATTAATGTTAAATACTATAGAATTGTTATTATGACTTCCTACAACTGCGATTGTTCCATTACTCAAAAATTCAAAATCCCTGCATGTTTCATCAATATTGGGGTCGCCAATCCTTTTGTAATACACATCTTCACAATCATTTGTTTCTCCATCTACAACAAATATTTGCATACAAAACTTTTTTTCGCAATTTCCATTTCCGGATGTTAGGCATACGGTATACTCTCCAGCTGAGTTGAAAGAATAGTTTAGGTTTTGACTATTTGAAATGTTCACGCCATCAACGGTCCATTCGTATTGCGTCGCATTTATGCTTTTGTTTGTAAATAATACATCGGTATTTATCAAAGGGAAATAGCTACTTGTAGCAAAATTCGCATTTACAGGACAGATTACTTTTATGTCTATTAAGGAGGTATCTGAGCAATTCCATTCATCGTTTGTAGCAATCAGCATGACCGTATAAACCCCTTCTTCATAAAAAGTATGGCTAAATTGCTGTATGGTAGATAATATGTCATTATTAATAATCCATTTGTAAGAATCAATACCGGAGGAAGGCGAGTTGAAATTAATCGTTTCACCCGATTGTATTTCGATTTTATCCGCAGTTATATTTGCTCTTGCTTTGCAGATGACTACAATCTCTTTGTTTATATAATCGTAACATGTTTTATCACTATTGTAAACTTTTAGAGTAAATATATGACTTCCGACTTCTATAAACCGGTACTTTAAATCCTTGTCAACAGAGATAACAGTTCCGTTCTTTTCCCAAGAGAAAACTGTAGCATTGTTTGTACTGTTATTTGTGAAAGTAGTGCTTTCACCTATTACAAACGTGTCTTTACTTGTCGTAAAACTAGCAGATATATCGGTTGGACAAGGAGAAATACAGGCTTTGGAGTCAAGCAAACTGGCTCTTATTTGTTCTATAGTAAAAATCATTCTTCTTCTTTGTCCTTCGGTAAATGCCGAATAACATTTAAAGTCTCCATAATCCATATAATTCCAATACATATCATTCTGGTCAGTAGAAAAACCCGACTGTGCATCAGTCTGACAACTGTTAAAATCTTCACCACATTTCACCTTGAATGTACTATTATCCGGAGGAGTATCACATATTTTGTCTCCATTGATTTTGCAATCATAATTATCACATCCTCCTTGAAAAGTATGATACAACCCTAAATAATGCCCTAATTCATGTACCTGTACAACCGAACTGGATTTTGTGCCTGCAAAATATGCCGCTTCTACTACCAATCCATCATGGCTTTTGCCATGCATGGCCGGAAAATAAGCATAGCCTACTACAGAGCACTTGCTTCCCATGCATATTTCTTTCACGACCCATATATTTATGTAGTGCAATGGATCCCAACGAATGAGATTCTTTAAATCCAAATCCTGCGTTTCTCCATCCACTTCAGTCAAAGGGGACTGTATCCTGTTTATTCCTTTACTAGGATCACCCTCCGGCGTCTGCTGTGCAAGACAGAACTGAATTCCTGTCACTACACCGGTATTCTGATCGTAATACCCTAGGTTAGCATAGGCATCATTTAGATTGTCAATTCCTTTACGTACATCATCATCAGAAATATTCTCTGCACCCCCATTGTGAATAATATGAACTACCACGGGTAAAGTATATTCGGGATTGTCTCTATGAGTTAAATCCTCTTTTTGATATCTTATATATGCTTTTTCGTACTCTTCGTTTTTTTCCCTGTATTCATAATCTTTTTTTAATAATCCTTTGTGTATTCCATCAAAAGCACACGAATTTATTTGATCGCGTTGGCTTAATAAATCAGGCATAAAAGAAAATAATATTAGCAATAACAATAAGCTGTATTTAATATTTATTATTTTCATAGCTAGAGGTTAAGTTGGATAATAAGTTAATGTTCAATTATTGTTTTATTAAAAATCTCTGTCAAAGCCATACTTAACTTCTCCCTTGAGAATTTTTCAATATTATTATTTGTGTTGTCTCGATTATTATTATTATTATATCTGTTTTTAATAAACGCTATAATTCGTTCTTCGTCCTCAAAATCGACTGCTATCCCTGTTTTAGTTTCCGTTATTATTTTCGCTGCATCTCCCGTACTTGAACCGATGCACAAAATAGGTATATTCGCTGCAAGATACTCAAATATTTTACCTGTTACAATACCTTCTATATTCGGCGTATCATTTAGTAAAAGCAATAAAATATCAGATGATTTGAAGATATCTCCTAATTTATCATGTGGTAAATAGTCAATTTTAACAATTAAATCATACAAGTTATACTTTTTTAAACTTTCTATTACAAAATGATCTACTTTACCAACTAATTTTATTTCCAACTTAGATTTTAATACCGGAATATTCTTGATTAATTGCGCAATGGCTTTCCACAATACTTCGGGATTTCTATCTTTGTTCAACGATCCTATATGAGATAATACAAATTTATTGTTTTTTCCAGTCACACTTTTGTGATCACTTATAAAATCACTTTTGTCATATCCATTTGTAATAACACTAACATCGTTTGCTCCCAAAGACTCTAATTCTTTTGCCATGTGCCAACCAATAGCAATTACTTTATCTGCATTTTGTAAAACCTCCTTTTCAAGTTTGTGATGTTTTTTATTAGCCCATTTTGTAAGTTTGAGTTGTGAATAAAAATCTATTCCGGTCCATGGGTCTCTAAAATCTGCAACCCAAGGTATATCCAGTTTCTTTTTTAAACCCATCGCTATTAAGTGCATGGAATGAGGTGGCCCTGTACTGACTATTACATCAGGTTTTTCATGTTGCATAAAGTAATTTGTCAGATATTTAATAGAGGGTTTTATCCAAAACTTACGTGCATCTGGAATAAAAAAATTGCTGCGTATCCAATTGCTGACATTTTGTTTAAAGCTACTTTGTTTTTTTTCCTGAATAAACCCATGTTGCACTTTTTCATCTTTTTTCATTCCCATAAATTTCTTATAAAATGAATAAGGCTCCCATATTGGATGCTTAATTATAGTAATTCCCTCAGGAATATCTACTTCAAAACTTTTATCTATTGACGGATAATGAGGATTCTCTGGTATATAAACAAAAGGTTCCCAGTCAAATTTACGTAAATACTTTACAAATTTCACCCATCTTTGCACTCCAGCACCGCCACTTGGTGGCCAATAATAGGTGATAATAAGTACTTTTTTCATCTGTTTATTAGTTTCTGCTACAAATATAATAGTTTTTAGGCAATATTCAAATCATTCAAATCATTCAAATGCTTAGCCAGATAATATCCCATACTAAATGAGGCCTGAAGCAGATATCCTCCCGTAGGTGCATCCCAATCTAGCATTTCACCAATTGCATAATGAAAGGGTAAGCTTTTTATTTTTAGATTTTTGTCTACAGCATCCAAACTAATACCACCCACCGTAGAAATAGCTTCATCTATATCAGCAATACCGGTGACGTCTATCCTCATATTTTTTATTTTATCAGAAAGTGTTTTTGTATTTTTAAATTCTTCTTTAGAAATATATTTTTTTATTAAGTCTATTTTTGTTTTGTCCAGTTTTATATATTCTTTTAAGATTTTAGTAATTGATAATCTGCTTGATAGCCTTTTTATATTTTTTTCTATCATTTCTATGGAGTTTGTAGGTTTCAAATCAATATACAGACTAGAAGTATTGTTTTTTTTCAATTCCTTTCTCAATTTACTACTCATAGCATAGATAGCTCCTCCTTCCAAACCAAACTTTGTAATCATCAACTCTCCCTTGATATATTTTTCATTTATTCGTGTTGCAATATTCTTAAGAGGTTTCCCCTCATTCCTTAATAAAAAATCATTATCCCAATTTACTCTGAATGCACAATTTGATGGTTCAAAATCCTTTGTTTTAACTCCTGCTTTATTCAATATCTGTAGCCATTTGCCGTCTGACCCCGTAACTTTCCAACTAGCACCCCCCATAGCAAATACAACAATATCAGACATAATTGTTTTTGTTGAATTCTTAGTTATGAATAAAAGAGATGACTCGCTTAAAATGTCGATTAATTCATGTTTGTAATGGATTTTGACTCGGTTTTTAGAGAGTTTATTTTTGATCGCCTCCAACACTTGGTTTGGTCTTATCCCCTTGATTGGATATACCTTTTTGCTGCTACCGACAATCGTCGATATCCCAATATCTCCAAGCCAATTCCTCAAATCTTGATTGCTAAATCGTTCAAGGTATGTTCTTAAAAAAGATGAAGGTTCATATCTGGTGACAAAGGTTTCTAAAGGTTCGGAATGTGTTAGATTAAATCCACCTTTTCCTGCTACCAAAAATTTTTTACCTATACTTGATCCTTTTTCAAAAATATTAATATCAAACAATTCATTATTTAATTCTGATGCCAACATCATTGCAGCAACTCCACCCCCTACTATTGCTATTTTCTTTTTAAAGTTCATCTGTGAAATATATTATCTCAAAGATAAAAATAATGTGGCTACTGCATGCAATAAAACATCACAAATTAAATCTACCACAGAGTTTTGTGATGTAAATTGCAAATTTTAAAAATCAGCTCAATGATTTTGGATAAAAAAAACTTACCTTTACTCCAAAATATTCAATTTGGAAAAAACATTGATATATAAGATACTAAAAAAAACATTTGGATACGATGATTTCAGATCCAAACAGGAGAAAATAATCAATCATTCATTGGAAGGCAAAGATGGCTTGGTGATAATGCCTACAGGCGGTGGTAAATCTATTTGTTATCAGATTCCTGCATTAGCTTCTGAAGGTATTACCCTTGTCATTTCCCCATTGATTGCTTTGATGAATGACCAAATTTCTGCCTTGAGATTTATGGGGGTCAAAGCAGAAGCTTTACATAGCAATCTTTCGATTGATGAGTCAAGATTTGTGTACAACCAACTTAAAACGGGTGAATTAAAGTTGTTGTATATGTCTCCGGAGCGGATAAATAATGAGACAACACAAAGATTTCTTAGCACACTCAATATTAGCTTGATTGCAATTGATGAAGCACATTGCGTTTCCGTATGGGGCAATGATTTTAGACCTGATTATGCTGAACTGTCCTCTTTAAGAACTATTTTTCCCAATGTTCCAATGATGGCTCTTACTGCCACAGCAGATAAAACAACACAAGACGATATCATAACTCAATTGAAATTAAGAGAGCCTAAAACTTTTTTGGAAAGTTTTGAAAGAAAAAATATCACTTCCTATGTTGAACCCGGTTTGAAAAGAATAGAAAAAATAAAATCAATATTACGTACATATAATGATGCATCAGGGATAATTTACTGTTTAAGTAGAAATGATACTGAAAAAGTTGCTAAAAAACTTCAAGCTTCGGGTTACAATGCCGATTTTTATCACGCTGGATTGGATTCGTTTGAGCGAAGTAGGGTTCAAAGACAATTTCAAAATGACGAGATTCAAATAATCTGTGCGACAATCGCTTTCGGGATGGGAATTGATAAACCCAATATTAGATTTGTTATACACTACAATATGCCAAAAAATATTGAAGCGTATTATCAGGAAATAGGTAGAGCAGGGAGAGACGGAGAGCCTGCTGAGGCAATATTGTTTTATAGTTGGGGAGACTTTATAAAACTACAGAGATTCATAGATGAAGGAGAAGCTAATCCGGAATTTCAAAAGGTTCAAACAGCCAAACTAAAACGTATGTGGGAATATTGTACAAGTTCTGATTGCCATACCAATCTTGTACTTAATTATTTCGGAGAATACAGAAGCGAAAAATGTGGGCACTGTGATAACTGCATTAATCCACCTACTAAGAAAGACGGTACTACACAAGCAATGATGGCACTTTCTGCAATTAAAAGATGTAACGAAAGAATAGGAATGGAAACATTGATCGGAGTGCTCAAAGGCTCATATAGAAGTGAAATAACTTCAAGAGGATATGATAAAATCAAAACTTTCGGTGTAGGAAGAAATATTTCAGGTGCAAATTGGAAAAATTATATCATACAAATGATCAATCAAGGTATCATCAGTATTGATTATGCCACAGGTTCAACTTTGAAATGGACACCACTTTCGTCTGAAGTAATCAATAATAAACTGAAAGTAAATATCGTAGATTTTGTGCCGAAAACCAAGGCCAAAAAACCTCCAAAACTATTTGTAGAAACAGAAATGGATACCAACCTTGATTTGTTTGATATACTAAAGTCATGGCGACTAGATTTAGCCCGTAAAAAGAATGTTCCGGCTTTTACCATTCTTGCAAATAAAACCCTAAAGGAAATATGCCAAGTATTGCCCACCAACAATTTTGAACTCCTGCAAGTAAATGGAATAGGTGAAGTGAAATTGAGACAGTACGGACATGAAATTTTAAATATCATTAAAGAAAATGTTAAATAAAACTTAAAGCCTCAAATCACTTTTAACTATTTAATAGATCATTCGTCTTATTGTTGAAAATAATTCTGAAGTTTAATCTAAAAAAAGTAAATTATGAGAGTTTTAAGTATCTTAATGAGTTTTGTCTTTGTTGCATTTATTTCTCAAAGTTCAAATGCACAGATATGCTATTCAAACAATAGCTATTATTATCACAATCACCATAAGCATTATAAAAGGAATTACAAACACGACAGAAATTCAATAATTGATTTTAGGGAAAGAATAGACCAAGGTGTATGGTCAGGAGAATTGACAAGAAGTGAAGAGCGTTATCTAAAAAGAAAGTTAAACAAACTAGTGAGATTGGAAAACAAGGCGTATAGAAACGGCCATATTTCAAGACATGAACGTAGAAAAATAGAAAAAAGAAAAAGGAGGTTGGATAGAAAAATCTACGAGAAAAAACATAATTCAAGAACTCGGTATTAAGCTTCTATAAATCCTGCACGTAAACAACAAAATTCACGTTGAGGTTGTTTTTCATGTAGATACTTTTTCATACCTTACGGCTACCGAGTAATAATTAGTGTCTGTCCACAAAGTCATTAAAACTTAAAATTCAAGCACTTTGTATACAGACACTAATTGTTTTACCTCCAAATATCTTTTTCAAAAGTACTTATATTACCCCGATCATCTATTACTTCCAACTTAATATGATGTTTGCCTTTAGTTAGAGATTTGCTATATATGTGAGTGATTTTATTATTTTTTTTGTCATATTCAAATAATACCCATTTGCCATCTATATATCCATTGAATGATATATCCTGAGCATTACCCCCTATTTCAAAATTATCTTTAATGATAAAGGCAATTTTCCGATGCCTGTTTTTTTTACGTTTAAATATTACGGGTTTAATCGTAGGAGGTATAGTGTCAAGCATCAATTTATATATTCCTCCTGTTTTGGTTATTGTATGAAAATAACCACCTTGTATATCATTTCCGAGATTTGTAATCTTCTTGTTTTCGATTTTCGCTATACAAAGTTTATCCACAAGAGAATCTATTATTAGTGGTTGAATATACAAATCAACATTATTTTTAAAGATCTCATGATTTGTAAATAAACTTATATCTTTAGAATAAGCATTCCTTTTGTTTGTATCATTGTCGTTAATAAACAGAAACATATCTTTAAATAAATCTGATTTTTCGATCTTCAATTTATAATAAAATGTTTTGATAAAATATTTCTTGCCAAATTCCAAATACTGATTAAAAAGTTTGGGTACAGACTGTTTTATTTTAGCATCTCTTTTTATTTTAAAATTCAATTTTGAAATATTTCCATCATAATCTTGGGCTAATATTTCTATCCTTGAAGGATTATTCTCGTAGAGAGGCACAATAGAATTTTTTGATTTTACAGTATAAATATCAAGCTCATTTCCGGGGAGAATAAATAACCTATTGTATTTTTTCTTGCTTGAATCATACTCCTCATAGTCAATATGTGCATTGAGGGAATTTTGTTTTGAAAAGTCCAACGAATCTAATTTGAATTGATAGACCAATTCTCCATTCACCTTCATTGAGATACTGTAAATTCCATTTTTATTAATAGCACCTACCATTTTGTCATAGCCCAATACTTCTAGCCCTACCCTCCATGCTCCATAACTGATAGTTGATGGAGAAACAGTATATTTGCCCCGGCTGTTTTTAAGTATTTTTATTTTTTTTGAATTTAATATATTGTAGGAAGTGTCTAAAGCGACTATTTTAAGCATTGACAGTACAGGTGGTATATTATCCTTTGGTTTTATCCCCATTGCAAAAGGATTTATAGGATGTTCCGTATCAGTTTTTCTAAGTTCAAAATGAAGATGTGCTCCAAAAGACCTCCCGGTATTGCCGATTTGACCCAATATCTCACCCTTAGAAACCGGAATATGCAGACTATCAGGATTTATGATAAAGGTATGATTCTTATATTGTATATCCCTAACAATATCAGCTATTTTTTTATTAAAATTATTTAGATGAGCATACACACTTGTCATACCATTTGGATGATTTATATATACCGCATTGCCATAGCCATCAGGCTTAACCATAATTCTGCTTATATAGCCGTCCATTACAGAAAGTGCTTTATTTGAATGCCAATTACCGGAGCCTTTGATATCTATTCCTGTATGAAAGTGATTTTTACGCAATTCTCCAAAAGAACCACTCAACTTCATTTTGTATTTAATAGGAAATGTTAATTTATTTTGCGCTTCTAATCCGGATATGACAATAACAAAACTGATTATAAATAGTATTTTCTTGCTCACTTTTCTTTTTTCACTAATAGATTAAATAAAATATCTCCTGCTTGATATGGAGAAAGTATTCCTTTAGCAACCTTGCCTTCATTGAGATCAAACTCTTTACTCAGTTTATCATCACTTTTGTAGATATCTAATATCCTTTTGAACAAGTAATCATGAAACCAATTTATATTTTGTTTTCTTCTTTTTTCTTCAAAAAACCCAGTTGATTTTACGTGTTTTTCGTATTTTTTAATAATCTCCCAAAGTTTATTTACTCCGGTATTTTCAATAGCAGAGGTCATCATTATTTCAGTCGTCCAACCGTTTTCTTTTTGCCCAAATAGCCTCATTGCATTAGCATAGTGGTTATAACTGGTTTTTGCTTTTATTATATTATCTTTATCTGCTTTATTAATAACTATTATATCCGCCATTTCCATTATTCCTCGTTTAATCCCCTGTATTTCATCACCGCTTCCAGGCTGTATAAGCAGAATAAACAAATCAGTCATCGAATGAACTGCTATTTCTGATTGTCCAACTCCTACTGTTTCAATAAAAACAGGATTGAATCCGGCTGTTTCTGATAAAATAATAGATTCTCGGGTTTTTTGAGCGACTCCACCTAATGTCGATCCGGATGGAGAAGGTCTTATAAAAGCCTCTTCTGAGATAGATAAGCTGTTCATTCTAGTTTTATCCCCAAGTATACTCCCTTTTGTTTTGTTGCTGCTTGGGTCAACAGCCAAAATTGCAGGTTTTTTATTATGACCGATTATATGCAATCCGAGACTTTCCAAAAGTGTACTTTTGCCTACTCCGGGTGAACCTGTAATACCGATCCTTAAAGAATTTTGGGGTTTTGATAAGCAAATATTTATTAATTCCTTTGCTATTTTTTTATGCTCGTCTTTCTCACTTTCGACTAGGGTTATCGCCTTACTCAGGGAAAACCTATCTCCGGCAACAATATTTTTGAAAAGTTCCTTTACGTCAGGAACTGTTTTTTTTGTGAATTTAATGTTTGGATTAAAATTGCTCATTTGGTATAAATATATATTTAAAATCAAAAGTACATTATTATAAACTACTAACAAAAACAAAGATTATAATTCTATTTCCTTTTTTTCTTTAACTTTGCAATATTTTAAAATAATGTAAACTAAACCGTGATAGAATTTTGAAAATAATAATAATCGGTACGGCTTTCCCATTCAGAGGGGGAATTGCGTCTTTTAATGAAAGGCTGGCAGAAGAATTTATTGCAATGGGGCATGAAGTAGTAATTTTCACCTTTACATTACAATACCCCAATTTTTTATTCCCTGGAAAAACACAATATTCAGATGATCCAAAACCTACTCATCTTAAAATAGTACCTATATTAAATTCTGTTAACCCTTTTAACTGGATTATTAGTGGATTAAAGATAAGGAAAGAAAAAGCAGATATTATAATTTCAAAGTTTTGGATTCCTTTTATGGGACCTTCACTTGGAACTGTGATTAGGCTAGCTAAAACAAAGAATACTAAAGCGATTTCTATAATTGACAATATTATCCCCCATGAAAAACGTATTGGTGATAAGATATTGTCCGGATATTTTGTTGGGGCTATAGATAGGTTTATAGTTATGTCTTTGTCTGTTAAGGAAGATATGAAGAGTTTTACCAGTACAAAACCAATAATCTATAAACCACATCCTATTTATGACAATTATGGAGATATATTGACTTCTGACCAAGCAAGAGAATATCTCAAACTGGATAAATCAGGCAAATACGTGATGTTTTTTGGTTTTATCAGAGATTACAAAGGTTTGGATTTGCTATTGGAAGCAATGGCAGACAAAAAGGTAGGAGATGCAGGAATAAAATGTATAGTTGCAGGCGAGTATTATGGAAATAAGGAAAAGTACGACAAAATTATTCAGGAGTTGGGGATTAAAGATAGGTTGGTTTTAAGAACAGACTTTATTTCCAATGAAGAGGTGAGATATTATTTTTGTGCTGCTGATTTGGTTGTTCAGCCGTACATAACCGCAACGCAAAGTGGTATTTCTCAAATAGCTTATCATTTTGAAAAGCCAATGATAGTAACCGATGTTGGCGGTTTGCCTGAGATAGTTGAACATGGTAAAGCCGGATACGTGGTCAAGCCTAAGTCTGAGGAAATAAGTAAATCGATATTAGATTTTTTTGAAGGAAATAAGATATCAAATTTTGAAGAAGCTGTAAAAAGAAAGAAAAAAGAATTTTCCTGGCGAAATTTCGTTCAAAAGATATTGGAATAGAAATTACGAATATGATAATAAAATCAAAAGCTCCCCTTAGACTGGGCTTAGCAGGAGGAGGTACTGATGTTAGCCCTTATTCTGATGAATTCGGAGGTGCTGTTTTGAACACTACCATCAGTCTTTTTGCACGGGCCATCATTGAACCCTTAGATAATGGTAAGATTGTACTTGAATCCCACGACTTGGGAGAGTATCAGGAATTGGAAAGTTCAATGGTATTGGATATAGATAGAAAATTGCCCTTATTAAAAGGTGTGTATAATAGAATTGTCAAATATTATATTAAAAGACCATTATCTTTTAGATTAACAACGATAGTTGATGTACCTAAAGGCTCTGGTTTGGGGACTTCTTCAACTCTTACTGTAGCTATATTAGGAGCTTTTGTGGAATGGCTGAATTTGCCATTGGGAGATTATGAAATTGCACATCTTGCATACGAAATAGAAAGAAAAGATTTGAATCTCTCAGGAGGAAAACAAGATCAATATGCAGCTACATTCGGTGGGTTCAATTTTATAGAATTTCTTAAAAATGATCAGGTCATTGTAAATCCACTGAGAGTAAAAAGTTTGTATCGCAATCTATTAGAATGGAATTTGGTATTGTATTATACAGGAACTAGCCGCGATTCTGCTGATATAATTGACAGTCAGACAGAGGAATTTAAACAAAAGGAAAGTGAAGCCATAAATGCAGCACATTCGATTAAGAGGATTGCCTATAAAATGAAAGAATCTCTTCTCAAAGGAGAAATACATAAAATCGGCGCTTTACTCGATGAAAATTGGCATGACAAGAAGAAAATGTCAAAAGCCATTACCAATAATTCGCTTGACAATGTATATCAATCCGCAATTGCAGCAGGAGCAAGCGGCGGGAAAATATCAGGAGCAGGAGGTGGCGGATTTATGATGTTTTATTGCCCTGGAAATACAAAACATAAGGTGATAGAGGCTTTAGAGAGATTTGGTGGAAGAGCATATAATTTTGTATTTGAGGAAGACGGATTGTATACATTTACTGTCAAATAACATCAAATATGTAGTACATCTAACTTTCCACTATTTCCAACACAGTAACAAAAGAGGCAAATTTATTGCTAAATTTGGAATTGAGAATATTTCTTAGTTTGATTAATTTTTCTTCATTTTGAAATTCAAACATATCTTTATTTCTAATTTTGAATTGCATCGCATAAGTCACACCGTCCGGATTATAATCACCGATTTTACTCAATATGATATCTGCAGTCAGATTAGACATTTTGATTGCCGACAAATAGCTTTCCCTAAACCATTCCAACCATTCATTGTGAACTTTGTGGTCTATAATGAATGTCTCATTTATCAATAATATTTTAGATTTATTATTGGACATTTTCACCGCTTAACTCTCTGTATTTCTTTCTTGCTTCCACAGCCAAAGTACTACTGTCATAATCTAAAAATAGTTTCTCATATAGCGCTTTAGCCATGTTTTTATCGCCGAATATATCTTCATATAGCTGTGCCAATTCAAAAATAGAATTGTCTGTTCTGAGCTCATCAGGATATTTTTCAATTATCTGCTCGTACATTTTCTTAGCAAGATTGTATTTTCTGGTTTTCTGAAAAATATGGGCTTTCATATACCATATGTCATCTTCCAGATTGTTTTTTGGGTATAAAAAATTGATAGAATCTAATGTGGAAATCGCATTATCAAATTTGTTTTGATAGATAAGCAATTCAGACTCCGCAAACATTTGCAATGGTTCAACAATCGAATCCTCACCTATCGTTTCGGTAATAAAAACAGACGATTCTATTGCATCATTAGATATTTTTTTTGTTGTTGCCGGTTTTAATATATCAAATATGATTTGAGCCCACTCAAAATCCCCTTTATAATAATATAATTTAGCATTTTTATACCTCGCCAATTCACCCAACTCTCCCTCTTTGAAATCCTTATCTACTTGAGAGTAAAGAAGCGAGGACTCCCATATTTCACCTTTTAACATATAAAAATCACCTAAAACAATTTTGGCTTTCGCAATATAATAATCACTAATATAATTCCTTTTTATTAAATCTTTCAGCGTATTTATTCCTTTGTCAATATCATGCAAATTTAGTGCTTCTAATTTTGCCAATTCTATCACCAATTCTGCTGTTTGATCTCCTATCCCATAATCAGCAATAAACTTATTGTATTGTTTTTCAATACCCAAAAAATCTTCTTCTGTTGTTGAAGTATCTTTAACCAATATTTCGCTTGTAATATTCAAATAAAGTCTTATCGATTTCATAAAATAAGGAGAGTTCCTTTTTTTATTATCAATAATGTATTGATATGCTTTGGCTGCTGTGCTATATTTCTCCGCTTTGTAAGCATCTTGTGCAAACTTAAAAACTCTTGAGCCATTTTCACCAAAACGTCTATCAATTGCAGTAATTTGTCTTCTTGCTTTCTCGTATTCACCCAATTGAAGATAAACCCATGACAACACATCAATCAAAGATACATTGTCGGGATTTTCTTGTATGCTTCCTATCAATTTTTTTCTTAGCAAAAGCATTTTATCCTTTGCAAGTGACTTAGATAATTTGCTTTTGATATTTTGTCCACTATATCTGTTATTTGATTTTTTTAGATATGCGATATAATAGTCAATCATCTTATCATAGTCATTTTTCAATGAGGATAACTCACCCAAATACATCAAAAAAAGTATATTGTCATCTACTTTTTCTACACCTTTTTCATATGCAAGCTTAGCGTAATCATAGTAAGAATATTCTTTAAAAGCATTTGCCAATTTAATGATTTGGATTTTATCAGAGCCTATTTTATCAATTGCTTTTTTGTAAAGCTTGTTTGCTTCATCTTGATTATTTATCTTTTCATAAAGATTTCCTTCGTGAACGAGTAAATACAATTGATTAGGTTTTGCTTTCAACTGCTTTTTAATTGCATCAATAGCTTTCTCGTATTTCTCATCATACATCAAACTTTTGTAGTAGTAGATGAAGTACATATCGTTATAATTATTTTCTAAATATAGCTTTTTATACAGTGGAGCAGCCTTTTCATACTCGCCATTGTTAAAATAATTATTTGCTAATTTACTCAATTGAGCATTTGCATTTAAAGCGAAAGTAAATATATATATAAATATGATAAGTATTCTTTTCATCGTAATTGTTCAATATTCTAAGTAGTGCCTGCACGAAAACACTAAGTATTAGACAACGAATTTTGTGTTTTGTTTATTGTAGAAAATTTATTATGATTTGAAATTGGATTTTGGACTTACCAATATTAACCATAATTTGTGAGGTCTTGCGTATTATTGTAACAAAATGGCTTTATAAATTGTTATTTTTTCATTAGATCTCTAAAATATATGTCAAAGTGGCGCAAAAAGACAATTGGCAATAAAATTGATATACATTATGAGATTTAATTTTTGTATGTCTATGAAATATTTGATTTCATAAATGTTAGTGATATTATAAAATGGCATAGATTATGCTGATTGAAACGGCTAATTGACAATATTAAAAAGAAAAAAATGAGTGAAGAGAAAAAAAATAATACGGGAAAAACCAAAAAGAGGAAATCTCCTTTTTTCAAATATAAAGAAACAATAAAAGAAAAAGAAGAACAAATTCAAGAGCTTGAAGATAAGTACCTCAGATTGTTTGCAGAGTTTGAAAATTTCAAAAAACGGATGCGAAAAGAAAATCAAAATTTGATAAGTACTGCATCTGAAGATGTCATGAAGGCTATATTACCTGTCCTTGATGATTTTGACAGAGCGAAACAACTATCTGATGATAAAAATTCAACTGAGAATTTTACTGAGGGAGTAGAGTTGGTATATGATAAATTATTTTCGATTTTAGAATCTAAGGGGTTGCTATCCGAAAAAAGTACAGGCGAGGATTTTGATTCTGAAAAACACGAAGCAATAGCAGAGATTCCTGTAACAGAAGAGGAACAAAAGGGAAAAGTAATAGATACTGTTGAAAAGGGGTATAAACTAAAAGATAAAATAATCAGATACCCTAAAGTGGTAGTTGGAAAATAAAACATGTAAAATGACTAAAAGAGATTATTACGAGATATTGCAAGTAACAAAAGATGCTGATGGTACTACAATCAAAAAAGCATATAGAAAATTGGCTTTGAAATATCATCCCGACAGAAATCCCGGGGATAAAGCAGCTGAAGACAAGTTTAAGGAAGCTGCTGAAGCATACGAAGTGTTAAAGGACTCTGAAAAAAGAGCCAGATATGACAAGTTTGGGCATGCAGGAGTGAATGACAACGGTGGATTTGGTTCAGGTAATATGAATATGGATGATATTTTCAGGCATTTTGGAGATGTTTTTGGAGATGGTGGTAGTCCATTTGATTCATTTTTTGGAGGAAGCAGAAGATCTCAAAGAAATAGTGGAGGAGAAAAAGGTTCAAATATCAGAATAAAACTTTCTTTATCTTTGGAAGAAATTGCTGAAGGTGTCACAAAAAAAATCAAGATAAAAAAAGATATTTCTTGTGATGCTTGTGGGGGAAGTGGAGCTAAAGACCCAAATTCAATATCGACTTGTCAAACATGTCGAGGATCAGGATATGTAAGGCAGGTTCAGCATACTTTTCTAGGTAAAATGGCAACCACAGGAGTTTGTCCAACATGTAGTGGTAGTGGAAAAAGAATAACGAATCATTGTAATTCATGCAGGGGTACAGGAGTGACAAAAGGAGAGGATTTGATTGAAATAAAAATACCGGCGGGTGTAGAAGATGGTATGCAGTTATCAATGAGAGGTAAAGGCAATAGAGGTAAAAATCAGGGGCAAAACGGTGATTTGATAATCAATATTGAAGAGAAACATCATGATAACTTCACTCGAGATGGTCAGAATATAATTTATGACTTATACTTGAGTTTTGCAGATTTGGTTCTAGGTACCGATGTTACAATACCCACTTTGGCCGGTAAAGTGAAAATAAATATCCCCGCAGGTACACCTGCAGGCAAAATGTTCAGATTAAAGAACAAAGGAATACAAATATTGAACAGTTATCAAAAAGGAGATCAATTGGTCAATGTAAATGTATGGATACCCAAAAAGCTATCAGGGGAAGAGAAAGACGCTATTGAGAAATTACAAGGAATGGAAGCTTTTGACCCTAAAGGAAAACATCAGGGAAAAGGTTTTTTTGATAGGATGAAAGAATATTTTAATTAAAATATTGATGTTTTTCTTTATAATAGGCTTATTGGTACTATTATTGTAGTGTATATCGACATAAATATACTACTATGACATTACTATCTAGAATTTCTTTTTTAGTTTCTATATTGGTATTTAC
Organism: Saprospiraceae bacterium; assembly: GCA_026986005.1. Taxonomy (GTDB): domain Bacteria; phylum Bacteroidota; class Bacteroidia; order Chitinophagales; family Saprospiraceae; genus JADJGA01. Next base: position 19,950 of record JALSPK010000160.1, on the reverse strand, counting down.
TTTCTTTTCGTGTATTCCTCCTGAGAAGAAAGAACTTACAGATGTACATATTGACCTTAAAGATTCAATTTATAGAAAAATTTTAGATTTTCAAGACCAAAGACTCACTGATAGTCTTGTTGAATATTTTTCTAGTGATAACCCAAGTTATAGATATGCTTCTGTATACGCAATGGCTTCTGTACAAGACAATTCGGTTTGCGATCAAATAGCTGAAAGACTTCATGACAATATATCAGAAGTAAGAGCAGCCGCAGCATATGCTTTGGGTCAAATAGGAAATATGGACTATCAGGATAGTTTGATTTCAGTATTTGGACAATACGATACTTTAAAGCCAAACAATCATTTCAACGAAAATATACTTGAAGCAATTGGTAGAATAGGAGATGATAACTATTTAAAATTATTGGCAACAATAAAAGGGTATAGACCAACTGATACTCTATTGATATTGGGACAAACCAAAGGGCTCTATCGATATATCACAAGGGGCAAGTCAGTACCGGCAGGGACAGAGAGAATTTTGGATCTTGTAAATAGCAAAATTTATTCGAAAGAAATCAGAGAATTAAGCTCTTATTATTTGGTTAGGGCAAAAAAGGAAGATTTGAATAATTACGTATTCAGGTTGAATAATCTTTTTAAAAAAGAAAAAAACCCTGTCATTCAGATGAATTTGGCCATTGCTTTAGGTAAAACCCAAAATGATGAATCGTTAAAAGCTTTGAAGGAAGTATTGGACAATGATGATAAACCTACCGCGGTGAAAGTGAATATCATAAATGCCTTTGGTAATTTTGAATATATCAAGGTTGCAGAAACCGTCATTAAATATCTTGAAGATGACAACCAAAAAGTTGCATATGCTGCAGCTAATTATCTATACAATTTTGGTGAACCTAATGATGTGATTATATACAGGCGATCCGCTAAAAAGAACTTGCCTTGGATTGTTAATTCGAGATTATATGCAGCAATATTAAAACTCGTTCCAATTTATTTTAGTAAAACCAAGTCTGCTTCTATATGGGAAATAAAGAAAAAATTAGCTAATAGTGAAAATGCATTTGAAAAAGCAGCATATATTAGAGCATTGGGAGAAGATATAAGCATGACCAATCTAATATACGAATCAGGCTTTAAAGCACCGGAAACAGTTGTTAGAACAGCATCAATGGAAGCATTGGCAACAATGGTCAAGAAGCAAAAGATATTGAAATTGTCAAAATGGAGATTAAAAAAATTCAAAGAGGGAATTAAAAATATTATTCTTGAAGCATTCAAATCAGGAGATGTCGGTTTGATAGCATCAGCTGTCGATGTATTGACTAATTCTGTGGTAGATTTTAAACAGGAGTTTGAAGATTTGGATTTTATTGCAAAAGGTAAATCTTCCTTAGTTTTACCAAAAGATATTGAAGCTTACAATGCCGTAGGCAAACTTGAAAACAAATGGTTAAATAAAACTTATAAACCGTTTAAAATAAAATATAATAACCCCATTGATTGGAAAGTATTTGACAAACTTGCAGAAAAGCCTATGGTTAGCATTTCTACTAATAAAGGTAAATTTACAGTAGAATTATATAAAAACGAATCTCCCGGATCAGTAGTTAATTTTGTTAAATTAATAGATAAAAAATTTTTCGAAGGTAAAAAATTTCATCGTGTTGTGCCCAATTTTGTAGTACAAACCGGAGGAACCAGAGGCGATGGATATGGTAGTCTGAATTATACTATCAGATCGGAATTAACACAAATAGAATACAACTCAGCCGGTATGGTCGGGATGGCCTCAGCCGGCAAAGATACTGAATCAACTCAATGGTTTGTCACCCTGGCACCTGCTCCACATTTGGATGGTAGATATACCGTTTTTGGCAAAGTGATTGAAGGAGAGAATGTACTGGATAAAATAGAGATTGGTGATATAATTGAAGAAGTAGCCCTATTAAAATAGCCAAATGAATTCGTTTTCGGCAAGAGGTCAGGAGACCTTTGCCTTGGAGAGAGAAGTGTAAAGATCGAAAATTTAAGAGATTTTGTCCCGATTTCGTAGAGCAACGGATAAATGAAGCCTATCCAGCTTTAGCGGGAGAGTTATAAGATAGCAGAACAAAAAATAAAAACATACTGATTATATACATGTTGGTTTACTCTACTCTTGGGATAATTTTTCCAAACATTTATTGGTTTCTTTTAAAATTGTACCCAAATCTTTTTTCTCTTTTGTATTCATTATCATAGTAAAATTATGTGAATATTTTGTAGGTAAACTCAATTTGAATGAAGCATCTGCTTTACAGGCTAAAGCGTGTAGATGCTTGTGATCATCTATATTAAGATTAAAAAGGAAATCGAATTTTTCAGATTCCAGCAACTGCAAAATATGCTTTTTGGGGAAATCAAAAACATTAATCGACTTATTATTATAAACAGCCATACCAAAATCCATTAACTCCCCTTTTGAATCTATAAAACTCAATAATTTCACTTTTCTACCTTTAGATTTCAGTTTTTCGCTAAACTCAAGTATTATTCTTCTATTTTTATTATCAGTACCATCAAAAAGAATCAAAATTGAATTTGCCGGGTTTATACTCAATCCCTCCTTCTTTTTATTTTTACCCTTAAGTAATTTTTTTAATGATTTATTATATGCGTATTCCTTCATCCTCTCCTTTCAAGTTGTAAGATTTTATTCAGTTACTTCCTCAAATTCGCCAATATTTTTATATCTCTCAATTCTGTTTTTCAACAGAGTATCTGTATCTATTTCATTGATTTCTTTCAATTGTTTCACTATATGCGCTTTTAGTGTCTTTGCCATTTTCTCAGGATCTTTATGAGCTCCACCTAGTGGCTCTTTAACAATATCTTCTATCAGACCAAACTCCAACATATGTTCAGGGGTCAATTTCAATGCTTCTGCTGCAGTCTCTTTATAGTCCCAAGTTCTCCACAATATCGTCGAACAGTTTTCAGGAGAAATAACAGAATACCAAGTGTTCTCAAGCATGAAAACTTTGTCACCAATACCTATTCCCAATGCACCTCCTGAAGCTCCTTCCCCAATCACATAAGCTAAAATAGGAGTTCTTAAGTTTGCCATTTCAAAAAGGTTTCTTGCTATTGCCTCTGCCTGTCCTCTTTCTTCCGCTTCAATACCAGGATAGGCTCCCGGAGTGTCTATTAAGGTAATTACAGGCAATTTGAATTTTTCAGCCAATTTCATTAACCTTAGTGCTTTTCTATAACCGTCAGGATTTGCCATGCCAAAATTTCTATATTGTCTCATTTTGGTATTTGTCCCCTTTTGCTGACCGACTATAACAACACTTTGAGTACCTATCTTTCCCAGTCCTCCTATTATGGCTTTGTCGTCATTAAAATACCTGTCACCATGCAATTCTACAAACTTTGTTGTAATATGCTCAATATAAAATTCTGTATATGGTCGTTGGGGATGCCTTGATAATTGGACTCTCTCCCACCCGCTAAGGTTAGAAAATATCTCTTTTGACTTTTTATTGATTTTATTCTCTAGTTCTTTTATTTTATCACTCATATCCAATTCCCCTTCCTCATTGATTTGTATCAATTTTTCTAATTGCTCGTGCAATTTCTCCAAAGGCTTTTCAAATTCTAAAAATACCATATTCAGATTGTTTTATTAAAAGAAACCTCTAAATTAATAAAAGATTCAATTTTTTAACATTTAATAAAAGTTTTTTTGAACTATGCTGTATTATATTTTATCTTTGATGTAAAAAATATATTATGTCAAAAACGAAAGAAAAATTTATGCTGGAAGCTATAAAATTGGCAAATGATGGTATGAATAGTGGAAAAGGTGGACCCTTTGGAGCCATTGTAGTACAAGATGGAAAAATAATTGGAAGAGGAAATAACCGGGTAACTACCAGCAATGACCCAACCGCACACGCTGAAGTAGTGGCAATAAGAGATGCGTGTAAAAATATAAATTCTTTCCAGTTGGAAAATTGTGAAATATATACGAGTTGCGAACCTTGTCCCATGTGCCTGGGAGCGATTTACTGGGCAAGACCAAAAGCGGTATACTATGCTGCTGATAAAATAGATGCTGCTAATGCCGGTTTTGACGATGCTTTTATATATCAAGAAATAGCTACCCCAATCAATAATCGCAAAATACCGATGAATCAATTGCTTCAAAAAAATGCTCAAATAGTTTTTAAAAAATGGACAAAAAAGGTTGATAAAATAGAATACTAACGAATAATATCTGAAATAGATAGCGAATTTATCAGGTGTATTGGTATCGAATTAGTATAAAATATGGTAGGCAAATAAAAAAAGCTGCTTCGACTAGAAACAGCTTTTTCATATTTTCTAAGAGCTTAATGCTACTTGCCTCCATCTAGTTCATCTTGCCAAACTTTCAATTCTTCCCATTTACCTTCCGCTGCCAATTTAGCTTGCGCAGGCCATGTAGTCGGATCAAATCTAGCATATCTGTTACCACCTGCTTCTAATAAAATCTCTCTAAGTTCATCAGCTGCTTTGGCCGCCAAGTCAGCAAAAGTCAAGATACCTGCATCATGAAAAATGCCTTTTAGTTTTGGTCCTATTCCTTCTACTTTTGTCAAATCATCTTTATCACCGTCTGTTCTCTTTGGTGCCTGAGTTGTTTTTGGTGTCTCTTCTGCAACAACTTTTTCTTCTGTTACTTTTTCTACTTTTGGAGTAGAATCTGAAACTGCTTTTTGTGGAGCAATTGTTTCTTCAACTTGATTATTAGCTGCTGTTATCAACTCTTCTGTAATTGGAATAATGCTCACGTACGTTCTTTTGTTTCTTTTAACCTGAAACTTTACAAAGCCATCAACCTTTGCATGAATTGATTGATCTCTACTTAAATAAACATTATCACCCGGGTGAAATTTTGTTCCTCTTTGCTTTAGTATGATATTTCCTGCTCTAGCTACTTGTCCTCCAAACAATTTTACTCCCAATCGTTTACTATTACTATCCCTACCATTGTCAGAACTACCTACTCCTTTTTTATGTGCCATTTCTTAAGATTTTTGGATTAATTAAAATTTAATTGAATCGATCTTCAATTTTGTAAAATACTGTCTGTGTCCGTTTTTTACTCTGTAACCTTTTCTTCTTTTCTTCTTAAAAACGATAACCTTATCGCCTTTTACATGTTCTAAAACTGTAGCACCAACTGAAGCTTTCAATACAGGGCTGCCAATTTGTGTGTTTTTGTCATCATTGACGAGGAGCACTTTGTCAAAAGTAACACTATCTCCTTCTGCGTTTTGTAAACGGTGGACAAATATCTCTTGATCATTTGTCACTTTGAATTGCTGACCGTTTATTTCAACTATTGCAAACATATCGTTATATTTTTAGTTTAATAAAATGGAGCGCAAAGATACTATTTTGTTTTAATATATCAATAAAATATGTTAATAATTTGAATCAAAAGTATTTATAATGGCACAATATATTTAAAAACAATTAAAATTATATATGTAAAATTGTTCTTTTCAATTTATTATATGATTTCCCAGTTATTTTAATTTTTTATTGTATTTGCCAATTTTTATAGCTTTTGACATCAATACCTTAATCGAATCACCATCTATTTGATATTTTCTCATCAGCTTATCCTTTGCTTTATTAAATTTACATCTAGTCTCCCAAAACTTTAATACACGTTCATCTGATTTTACTTTTTCATTATTCAATAAACCACAAACATCCTTAAATGGAAATAATTTATTGTCAGTCATAAATTTATTTACATAAGGCAGGTCTGTTTTTGTGTTTTCGTCAGAGAGGCTAAAAAATAACAAAAAATAATTTTCAAACTCTTTTGAGTCCATGATGTCATTAGTTTCAATTTTATGAGAATTAATACCGTCCGATGTTTTATTTTCTTGCTTACAAGAAAAAAAAGCGAGCACAAGAAATATTAATACTATTTTTGATTTAACTGATTTCATATACGTGATTTTATTAATTTATTTAATGTAAATGAGGTCTTAGTGGAAGGCTTCTGAATATTTCGTCTTCTACTTGTTCCCAATATTTAATTCGTTTTTTCACTTGTTCTCTATCAAAATAAAGCAAAGCCAAATCAACAAAAACACTCCCGTGCTTTTCTTCATCAATTCTTATTTTACGATAAAGAGCCTTTAATTTAGGGTCTTCTAATGCATCTTCAATAGCCCCAAATCTTTCCTTACCTCTTACCTCCGAAATAGAAACTATCAACAATCTATCAAGAAATCTCTCAATCCTACCCGAATGTGCTTTTTTTATCATTGCTACAGCATATTCATCCTTTGGTATAGAATGCCTCAATTGAATACCTCTCTCAAGCATGACTTTATATACCATTTTAAAATGAACCAACTCTTCAATAGCATTTTGTGTCAAATCCGGAATCATCTCAACTTTGTTAGGATATTTTGCGATTAAACCCATAGAATTGGCAGCTACTTTGCGCTCACCATCTGCATGATCTTGCAAAAACTCATCAAAATTGTCCAATACTACATTTACCCACTCCTGAGAAGAAAAAGTTTTTAATTGCGGTAAAATATTCATTTTAAACATCTTCTTAATTAGAAAAATGCAATATTACATATAATACTTAAGAAAGCTATTTTAAATACTATTTTTTTATAATTTCCGGGTCAAAAATTATTAGAATTTTAATATCACTATGTCTTAACAACTGTAATGTTTTTAAAAAAGCTACTCGAAATGAATATATCAATCACAAGTAGCTTTTATTAGCTGTGTTTTAAAAAACTTCTACAACTTCCATTTTCATGGTTTCCATATTGGCTATTCTGCCAAAATCCTTCATTTTTTCTTTAAAAGACTCCTCTTCCATCTTTTTTCCAAAAGCTTTGCGTTTTTCCATGTTTTCCCATTTTATGATACAATGGATTCTTCCATTTTCATCTACTCCTGAGTATCTGGAGATAAAACCATCTTCTTGTTTTAGGCTTTCGGTTATTCCGGCAGATATTTTTTTCCACTCATCCAATAAGTTCTCATTATTCAAATCAAAACTCACTAATACAATTACATTTTTCATAACATATAAATTTTAATGATGCGTTTCCGTTTTTTCTTGGAAACTGAATAAATTTTCGACACAAAGATAAACACTTATTTTGTCAGCCTTATGTCAGGGGTTAATTTTTTCTTCAAAATATTTATACAAAACAAAGTTTTTATCTTCAAATTTTTCGCTAGTTGAGATTATTGATATTATCTTATCTAATCTAAATTCTCTAAAATCATTTCTCAATCTACAATAAGCGATTAATATCCAATTTTCCTTCGAATGGTAAATAGCATAAGGTTCAATTACTCGAATAGTGACATCATTATTGCTTATGGATTTGTAAGTTATTTTTAATAGATTCTGATTTGTAATTGCAATTTGTATCAAAGAAAGATTATCGCTGGTGGTCTCTTTGTTATAATTAATAAAAAATGCAATTCTATCTGAGAGTATAGCTGCTTTATCTTTACCGGAATGCCTCAATACTGCTTTTATTTTAGAAATAGCACTCTCGTGATTATCAATCAGAGATTTATCCTTATTTTTCGATATAAGCTTTGCTGCCGTAATCAATGCATTTGCTTCTTGTTCAGTAAACATTATCGGAGGCAATCTGTATCCATCAACCAAGGAATAACCTTTTCCATCAACGGTATAAATTGGAATTCCCGATTTTTTCAAAGTCTCCATATCTCGATAAACAGTCCTTATTGAAATTTTGAACTTGTCAGCAATAACTCTTGCTTTGAGTATTTTATTGGATTGCAATTCGGTAATTATTGAAGTTAATCTGGATAAACGAGGTTTCTCACTTTGACTCATTTTTTTAATTTAGTGGTAGTTGCTCTACCGATTATTACAAATTCGGTTCGTCTATTTACTTTATGTTCTGATTCTGTACATTGCACTCCATCCTTACAATGATTCAGCAATCTTGTTTCACCATATCCTTTTGCCTTTATCCTATCTGAATCAATTCCTCTATCTGTAAACCATTTATTAATAGCCTCTGCCCTGCGTTGGGACAATGCTAAATTGTACTTGTCACTCCCACGGCAATCAGTATGAGATGATATTTCAATAATAATATCTTTGTTTTTATTTAACAACCTTAACAATTGTATCAATTCACTTTTAGATTCCAAGGGTATTTCCGCTTTATCATATTCAAAAAATATGTCTTTGAGAACTATGGGGTGATCTCTTTTTACATCTTCCTTTTTTATATCCTTCTTTTTTAATTCTATTTCTTTTAATTCTGCATTTTGGGGCTTTTTTACTTCTGCTTTTGGCTTTAAAAATATCCTTGGGAAATCCACTGTTTTACGAAAATATTTTGAGGCTGCATAACTATATTTTACTCCAATCTCAAATCCGGAACCATATCGGGATACAACTGCCAAATCAGAAATATTTATATCGTAAGCCACACCTATCTCCCAATTTTCAAAATCAGCTCCTAATAGTATTTGCATCGCATCATCTACCCGTAGTCCAACTCCTGCTTTAAGATCTACATTATTATAATCGTAAGATAATAGGGACTGAACCTGTATCTCTTTTTGCTTATGTGTTTTTGCATAAAACACCTTGGGAAGAAAATATAAGTTCTCATTTAAGGGGGTTCTCATTTCGATAAATGCATTGTATAAGACTCCAAAAATTCTTAATGAGCCTGAATTGAGTCCTTTTGTCCCAAAACTAATATTATTGGCACTTAAACCGAGTTTTAGATTGGTTTGTTTATATATTCGAACAATTAATGATGTGCCCAAACCAAAATCCAGATAGTTATTATTATAAATACCTTTTTCAGAGAAACCAGCCCCAATCAAATCTTCCTCAAAGCTAAAAGCTCCAAAGTTGTTAAATCTTCTCGAAATATATTCCAGCTTTGTCCCAAAAGAAAAACTCCTAATCACAGATGCAAAATTAAAATGATATGCGATATTCAAAGTTGTTTTATCCGTTACTAAGCCCCCCTTACCCGAATTATCTTTTAAAACCAATAAGGCAATCCCGATATTATTGCCATTAAGGATACGAGGTTCAATTTTGCCATTGGCAAAAATAAAATAAGTATTATATGGATTGGGAGTCACTGTAAATGCTTGATTTCTATATAATGTTCCAAATTGAATATTTCCTTTTTCAATATCTCCTGCAAATGAAGAGTTGGCAAAGACGGGATATAGATAGTTTTGGGAAATATGCATATCCTGACATATCGAAGAAGACATACTAAAAAGTACCACTATAAAAATAATAATGTTTTTCATATCCTAGTTTTTGTTTTGCAACAATGTAAATATTCATATACCATTTAGACATTTTTCTCTTAACCGTTCAATTTTCACACTACATTTTTCCTTTGACTTTATACTTCTTGTACTTTTATTCGCTGTACTCAAAGTAAAATGAACCGGAGATAAAGGATTACCTAATCAATGTCAAATCCCCTTTAAAAACCATATTTTCTCCACTACTACACCCTATTGTTATAACATAAATATATATTTCTGCCGGTGCATTTTCTCCCTTGTACTTTCCGTCCCAACCTATATTTCCCTGCTCTGAAAATACTTGTTCTCCCCATCTATTGAATACTGATATATGAACTGTTGATATATCTTCTTTTAAATTAACAATCCTGAAGATATCATTTTTCCCATTGATATCAGGAGTGAATGCATCAGGAATCAATATATCTTTTTGTCCACAAACAGGGATTACATCAATACTAATAGAATCATTATTTGCACAACCATTTTCATCAATAACTTCTACATAATAAATACTGCTCTTATCAGGAGTAGCTAATATACTCTGACAATCATCACAATCTTTTTGTTGTTCAGATGTCCAACTGTAATTTGAATAATTTTCAACGATAGAAATTTGTGTTGATTCTCCTTCATTTATCGTTGTCGATTCAATATCAAAAGTTATCGATGGCAAATCAAATACCTCCAAAGTGATACAAAAAGTGCTATCACAGCCGGTGGCACTTAAAAAGTCTTCACAATAAGTACCTGTTTCTGTCAATTCTTGTCCATTAAACAAGATAGATTCTCCTTTGCAGATTTTTATTGTTTCATAATCTAATACTGTGTCTTTCACACTCAATTTCACACAATTTATTTCCATGCAGCCTCCCCCAAAAAAAGTCGTATCACAATACAATCCCGATTCTGATCTTTCTATTCCAAATATATCTACATACGAACCTTCACATATAGTCAAAGAGTCCATGATTAAAATCTGATCTTCAATTATATTTAGTTTGATCGTTTCAGTATCAATACACCCTTCTTTGGAAATACCTATCACCTCAAAACTTGTAATACTATCCGGCACAAAACTGACGGTATCACAATTAGTATTTTTACACATCTCCGGAAAATAGGGAAGCCATTGATATTTTTCAGCACCTTGTAAATATATATTAAATGTATCTCCAAAACATTTTGCACTATCTCCTTTATAATTTATAGCTATTTCATCGTAAAAGCTCACTTTCACCTGATCTGTTTCTGAACAGTTTTCATCATTTACAGTTAGAGTAAATACTGTATTTTTTCTTGTTAATATTCTGGGGTTTGGAACTGTAGGATTATCGATATACGGATATCCGGGTGACCACAAATACTTCACTCCTTCTGATTTAACAGCGTTTAAATACCCGGAATTTGCACTACAAATAGAAATATCTTCTCCTGCATCTGCTACCGGTTTTTGATTGACCCCAACTACGACAGAATCTGTCTCGGTACATCCATATTGACTAGTTATAGTAACCCTATAAACATCGGTTTTTAAAGGAAAAATTGTTTGTATTTGCTCCGTTGCATCATCAATACCATCACCTTCCCAATGATATGATTTGCCTTGTGATGCAAATAAAATTGCACTTTCTCCTTCACAAATACTTTCAGGCGCTGACAATATCCTTAATTTAGGTAACACTATCACAATATATTCATATCCGAGAATACAACCTTCCTTGTTTTTAACCAACAATACAATTTTATATTTTTGGGGACTATAACCCGTATTTTCCATAGAAAAAGTAGTCATCGAGCAATCACTACAACTAATTCCTTGTTGATCTTCCCAAAAATATTGATTATCTTCTTCCTTCTCCAACCCTAACTCAACTACACTTCCGGAACATATAGTGTCTATTTCATATCCATAAAACATAATAGGTGTCTGAAGAAGTAAAGAATTTTTCAGACAAACACAATTATCTTTTTCATCAATGACCAGCATAAGGTGACATAAATCTATTTTGGTGCTTTGGGGGATACTAAATTTCAATATTTCAAATTCACCAGACTCTATTTGTTTATCAAAATAAAACTGTTTAATGAATATATCTCCATTAGATAAATACCCGTCACCATCATTATCTTCATACAATTTAATATTAATAAGTTTGTCGCTTAATACCCCAACATTATGCAATTTCGAGGTAAAATTAAAATTTGATTTATCTGTTTTGTCCTGATTAATAGTAAAACTTTCAATCCTCAATACAGGTCTTTCTATTGAGACCAAAATGGTCTGTGAACCTGTTAAAACTTTAATGTCACAATCATTGCCGGTTGAAGTACAATGGGCTATTTCACTAATTGTACAATATACCGGAATAATAACAGATTTACATTTTAAAGACGCAAAACCACTTATTGAAAAATTCAAATTTACATTTAATAATCCTGGGTCAACATTCCAAATCAAAAGATTACTGTCTATTTTGGGAATGCAATTGGATAAATTACTAAAACATGAATTGGGCTTATAAATAACCCCTGATGGAAGCGGCACTACTATGTGAGCGTTTTGGGATGTTGGTTCAGAATAATTAATATTTAAGCTGACGGCCAAACTATCGCTACATCCTGAATTATTTCCAACAGATGCCGAGATATCTGCAGCATAAGACGTATTCGCTCCCTTTATTTTTATTGCTTTACTCTGCTTAGCCGGAGAATTTGTCAGTTCGCCACACACTTTTTCAGCAGAAGTAGAATATGTAATAAAAGAACCTGAAATAAAATCACAATTAGTGATTGTTTTAAACCTTAAACTAAGTGAATTATCCGGTATAAAACTTACACCTGGCAAACCATTTTTTAATAATGTATCAAGCAATTCAGATATATCCCACATATATGTCCCATTCCCGAGTGATATTGGATCGCTAATATTAAAATAATTCTCCTTTTCTGTTGGATAAGCTACTTGTACACTTCCGGGTTTTAACAACAATCCGGGGGGTAACTGAATCTCAACTTTAGTATTAAATGCAGCACCAAGGCCTGCATCAAATATTTCAATCTCCGACCAAGTCATTGTATCACAAAGTTCTGCTAAAAGTTCATCCTGATCCGGATCAATTTCTAATACTCCGGGAGGTGATTTTGCAGTACATTTTACTATATTTTCAAAACAAGGAGTTTGACCAAAAGGATCGATAAAAGGCTCACAACTCCACCCATATCTGAATGTGACTTCCTCTATTGCACAAGAGTGATTTATCGCTGTAAGCCGTAAAGGTATTGTATCACATGACAGCAAAGTGTTAAATTGATAGATACCATTTTCAGGTATATACTCTTTTCCTGTTTTTATATTTATTAGTTTAAATTCTTTTAACTTATTCGTTGTGTTTTCTACCTGGATAAACACATTAGGTGCATCAGCATAATTACTATTAATTGGACAATATCTCCCATTTATAAAAAGAAAATCCCATGATATAGTATCATCGAGAGATGTGGCATTGGACAAAGGGACATCAATGTGCAAGTCCGGGTATGTAATATGGGAACTTCTATGAATTACATTTGTAAACTTTTTTCTATAATTTGCATTTGATGATAGAAAAACAACATCAACCAAAGCCGTGTATTTATAATCTTTGATAAAATCACAGCCTTCGAAATTATTTGTATAAACAGCTTTAAGGTTCAACCATCCGTTATCATCCCATGTTAATCTTTGTATACTATCAAAATCATACTTATAAAACCCTAAAATATCATCTCCATAACTGTTATCGGTATCCTGTTGATACATGGTGTAGCTTAAGATCGGGGGGTCTGTAATATGGCTGCCGTTTATTTTTGCCTCTTTTATCTCAACACCCTCAAAATTCAATCCTTTTATTTCAGGATACCATATAGATTTTATCAAAGCAGTTTGACGAAATTCAAAAGGGAAAAAATTTCGAATAGAACCATAAAAATGATCGCTTTTAATTTCCCCTTCAAAATATTTACATAATCCTTTCTCGAAAGGTCTAAAAAGTGAAAATGTTGAGACGTTACCTGTCTCAAGATAAGTACTGTGATTACCACAAATAAATAAATCTTCACTCATAGTGTCAGCAGCATTTAATAGAAAAGATCTTGATTCAATAAACAATTTTTGAAAACGCAAATTATAATCATTCTGACCTTGATAACTATTTGAATTCAGTACAAACTCAGAGTTTAAAACGATAGAATCATTACTTTCAAATAAAAAGCCAGAAGGAATCGCTGTTTTATGTTTATCAAAAAAAGCTTTATTAATATCAAAAATATAGTACAATGTATCCTTTCGATAAAATGGTTTAATAGTTGGAGTAATATTATTGATTAAGTATGTTTTATTGGTTTTGCTATCAAATATTCTTAACGAATTATTAAAGTTAATAAACCCCGTTTCCGGATCAACAATATTTTTAAATTCTTGAATCCTTGGGAGGTTACTATAATATGGTGTGTAGCCGATTTTCATCTCGATAAAACACCTTGAATATGAAAAATCATTTATATCTATTACAACTTTTCCTTTGGTTTGCATCCTTACTGTATCGCCAATCACAGCCCTATCTAATCGAATTTTTTTTGTATTCAACGTTCCACTAACATCAGGTTTGTGATCATTATTATTGTCCGGAAGCCCAAGGGTTGTACGGAAAACATCAAATTCATAATCTAAGTACCCTCTTATTGTATCTATACAATATTCCGGATTGGGATATTCAAAAACGTACGTTTTATCTTCACATGAAGATGGTGAACATTCACTTGAACAAATACTATCATAAACGAATATTGTTTCTGTTTGAATTTTAAATCCTGTAAAATCCGAATTGCATTGATTTAACTCCGTATTTATTCCATCTTCAAGACAAGAAGTCACTATAGAATCCAAAGAAGGGTAACCGTCAGGGAAGCATTTCTGATTATTATTATACTTTAGCGGTAGCGTGATTATCCCTTCATCAAAATAAAAAGGCGTTGTGTACTCCAAACTGATTAGAGTTGTACTGTCAGAATATTCTGTTTTTACACTATCCGGCAATATGCCCTTTAACTTCCAATCAGGATTAACAATACTCATTCCGCACGGTAATTGGATCTCAACATAAACTCTACCTTTTTCCGAGTTGAATAAAGGGCTATTAATAGTAAATTCAACATCCTGTATTTCTCCTTCTTTGAAACTTTCAATCTCAGGCAATTCTGTCTTTATTAGATTTTTTTGTGAGTTAACAACAATTGGAAATAACCTATTGACATACCTGTCAATAGGTAAAGCACAATCTTTAATATAAAAATAATGATATGACCAAGAATTGCTTTCATCCTTACATGAATCCTCACTGCAAAATATTGTTTTCCACGTAACAATACTGCCACTTCGTGTTTCTATAAGAGGAATTTCAAAAAAGATTTTTTTGTAAGTACTGACTTCGGAACATGTTTGTTTTTTAAAATCTTTACTAATTATCGGCAAAAAAAGTGAATCTTTAGTAAAGTCAATTTTTGTACTGACTATTTTGACGCTATCTCCTATAATATAACCCCGATTATAAAGTTGAGTAATATCTATTTTTACATTTATCGCATCGTGAATTGAACTAAAATTTTGTATTTTTAATCCTTGTTCTACGATATTATTCCCGCAGTAACAAGTTGGTTCGTTTAAAATAGGATAAAATTTTAAAATAGGCCCCGGTTCTCTATCGACCTGAATCTCTACGAGTGTATTTTGTGAAAACGAATCGCAAACGGTCGCTTGACATCCCCAGTTTATGGATATCTCAGACACAACATTTAGCAATTCGTAGATACACGTAGTTATAAGTATTTTTTCATTTATGATCAATTCTTCATTGTACTCAAACAGCTCATCTCCATCACCTATCTGATGAAATTGAGTTTTATCAAATTTTATACTAATAATAGAATCGTCATTAGTAATAACTTTACCAAAATCTGATGATATTTCTATTCCTTCGTCATGTTTATCGCTAAAAACAAAAGATTTTACAGAACCTAACTTTGTGTTTTTTACCTTGATTTTTCTATAAACTGTTTGCTTTTTGTATCCTTTAATGACAGGGTTTACAATACTTGTGAAAACTAATAGGGGCGTCTCCACTACGTATGCAGGTGACTCTACGCTCATAAACTCATCCTCATTATATTTAAGTTTTAATGTGTTTTTTAATATCTCTCCATTATCTATGCAACTTTTTATATCACAAGGAAAGCGTAAAGTGAATGTCAGCTCAACTTCTTGATTTGTAGTTAATTTTTTTACCTTAAACAAAGGTCTTTCCGGATTGTCAATATTCTGCTCTTCTGCTCCTAAAATACTACCTGCAACATACTTAATCATACAAGGAAATGATACCTCTACCTCAATATCTTCCATATCTATTGTATCACTATTTACAATAATTACTTTAAATACTGACTCTTGACAAACATTGATTTTCTCAGGATTAATAAATGAAATACTTTGCGATATCCCATACTGCAAAAACACACTCAAAACAAAAACGATTATGTTAAGTTTGCTTTTCATACAAATTAAAATATTTTATAGATTGGTAAATATATGAAAAAGAAGTGGATAACTTATAATAAATAATAAATAATAAATATTTTTTTTAGCAAATACACAGACCAAATCATTGTGGGTATTAAATATTGATAAATTTTAATGCGAGAAGAGCGTTTTTCAGCCAAAATGATTCTACCTGTGTGGTTACATAATTTCGCAAAAAGATTATTTTTAATTTTTAATATTTTTATGGACTGATTAAACCTTTTGTTGTTTTACTATTCTTAACATTGTACAAATAAAAATAATATTATGTCTAACACGATGACTCTAAAAACAGATAAAGCTCTTAGTAAATGTCCAAACCCATCTTCTTTGACCCCATATCAAGGAGAATGGACTTGGAGAGAAGCGTCTCATTTGTTGCGCAGAACACTTTTTGGCCCTACCTATGAACAAATATCCGTAAGTATATCTGAAGGTATGGAAAAAACCATAAATACTTTATTTGAACCACAAGCCGCTCCTGATTTACCAATAAATTATTACTTTGCCAATGATCCCGAAGTTCCAATTGGTGAAACTTGGGTAGGCAAGAAGTTCACCCCGGGTATTCAAGGTTTGGCTACTTCAAGAAACAACTCTCTTTTAGCATGGATTATGAACCAAGTTCTGGAGAAGAAAGTAAGCATTCTCGAAAAAATGATTCTTTTCTGGCACAACCACTTGGTTATTTCTGATATAGGTTCGGCTGAATTAAAGTATCAATACATTTTGTTGGTTCGTAAATATGCTCTTGGAGATTTTAAGCAATTTGTTAAAGACATGACGATAAATCCGGCTATGCTGCTTTATCTCAACGGTAATGAAAACACCGCTAAAGCTCCTAATGAAAATTATGGAAGAGAACTGATGGAACTTTTCACCATTGGGAAGGGGCCATTAGTAGGAGATGGTGATTATACCAATTATACGGAACAAGATGTTGTAGAGTTTTCAAGAGCTTTGTCCGGCTGGGTAGTTCGACAGGGAAAAGCCGTTTTCAAATCAATTAGACATGACAAAGGAATCAAGCAATTATCGCATAGATTTGACAATAAAAGTTTGGGAAATCTTGAAGCAGATGAATATAAAAAAGTAGTGGATATAATTTTCGACCAAGAGGAAACATCCAAATTTATTTGTCGGCAATTATACATCTGGTTTGCTAACTATGAGATAACAGAAGATGTAGAAACCAATGTAATTGTACCTATGGCAAAGATTCTAAGAGACAACAATTTTGCTATTGAACCAGCTGTAAAAGCATTGTTGCAAAGTGAACACTTCTATAATGATTGTGTCATTGGTTCAATAATAAAAAGCCCAATTGACTTTTCCACAACTCTTTTAAAAGCAGGTGAATTTCCTGTTCCAAAAGACGATATTATTCTACAGTATAAATATTCAATCAGTATAGTAAGGAGAATATTAAGAAAACAAGAACAGAATTACTTTGATATCCCATCAGTTGCAGGATGGCCTGCATATTATCAAGAGCCGGTTTATTATAAAATATGGTTGAGTTCAGTCACATTACCTCTAAGAAATTCACTTGTCACTGCACTTGTCAAAGGTAATACTAAATTGGGGAAGAAAAGTCTGACTATGGATCTTTTAAAAATAGTTTCAAAATTTGACTCTCCTGAAGATCCTAATAAATTATTGCGTTCTATGACAGATCTCTTCTTGGCATATAGCTTGACTGATGAACAATATGAATTTTTGAAAACTCAAGTCTTATTGCCGGGTCTTCCTGATTATGAATGGACGGTAGAGTATTCTGACTATGCCAATGACCCAAATAATGAGAGCAAGTCCAAACCGATATTAAATCGACTACAAGAAGTGATGTTAGTTCTGCTAAATCTTGCAGAATTTCAAATGATGTAATCCAATGGAAATCCAAATATTGGTTTTAAAATATATTATTAAAAGTAAATTAAAATGAAAAGAAGAGATTTTATAAAAGTAGGTTCAATATTGACAGTTCCCGTATTTTTCAATGGATTTGGGTTAAAAGTTTTTGCCAATAAACCTGTACCGAGCATCAATGAATACAATGACAAAATTTTGATATTGATCCAGATGGACGGAGGAAATGACACTTTAAATACTGTGATACCATTAGATCAATATTCCAATTTGTCCAAAGTAAGGGCAAATATTATGATTCCGGAAAACAAGGTTTTAAAAGTAACCGATAAAACCGGTTTTCATCCTGCTATGACCGGATTAAGGAGTATGATGGATGAAAGCAAATTGAATATAGTAAGGGCAGCAGGCTATCCAAATCAAAACAGATCTCATTTTAGATCAACAGATATATGGATGTCAGGCTCGGCTGCAAATGTACAAAAAACCACCGGTTGGATGGGGAGTTATTTTAGTCAGGAGCATTCTGATTACCCTACGGGTTATCCCAATTCTGATATTAACTATCCTTTTGCTATCACTATAGGTAGTACTGCCTCCAATACCTGCCAAGGAGAACTTGGCAATTACAGTATTGCGGTATCAGATGCAACTCAAGCCGGTGAATTATTTGAGGGAGAATGGGAAAAACTACCTGATAATTGCTTTGGACACCAATTGTCATATGTGAGAGAAACAATAAGACAATCCAATGCATATTCTGATATTGTCTCTGAAGCATATAATAAAGGAAATAATCTATCGACAAAATATCCCGAAGATAACAAATTAGCAAAAAGTCTTAAGGATGTTGCAAAAATGATTTCAGGAGGATTAAAAACCAAAGTCTATATTGTAAGACTTGGTGGATTTGACACTCATTCAGGACAAGTGGATACGACTGATGTTACAAAGGGAAAACATGCAGAATTATTAAAAACACTATCTGATGCTATTGAAGCATTTCAAGATGATCTAAATCTTTTGGATATTGAAGAAAGAGTAGTTGGTATGACTTTTTCTGAATTTGGAAGAAGGATAAAATCAAATGCAAGTTTTGGTACAGATCATGGTAGCGCTGTAGATATGTTTGTTTTCGGAAAATGTATAAATGCTGGTTTTACCGGAGAAAACCCCAAAATTAGTGACAATGTGGATAAAAAAGAAGCGGTGGCTATGCAAACGGATTATCGAGATGTTTACGGTTCTTTATTAGTAGATTGGTTCGAAGCAAGTGAAGATGATGTAAAGTCATTTCTATATGAAGATTTTAAGAAACTACCTATAATCAGTAGTTGTTCACCTTCCTCAAATGAAACAGTTATTACCGATAATTTTGATGTTATTATCAGTCCAAACCCTGTTTCCGGAAGGGCAACAATATCATTTACTAGTAGAGGAGAACAAATAAAAGTATCTGTCATTAATGAATTGGGATCGGAGATAAAACAAATAAATAACAAGGTATTTGAAAATGGAAGACAAGAAATAATATTTGATGCCGGTTCATTGAGTTCAGGAATATACTTTATTAATATTGCATCAAAAAACATGTTTGTTTCAAAAAAATTAGTGAAGATATAAAGTAAATTGACACACCTTCTTTATAAGGCTAGGAGGCGAGTGTAGCCAAAACTTTTAGGGTTGAATATTCATTCCATCCCTGTTTTTTGACGATATTTTTGCAGCACACCAAAGCAAAATAGTGGCAAAACAAAAGTGAAGAGTAAAAATGTAAAAAGTGAGAAGGATAAAATTTTGATTCTTACAAAAAACAGTATGAAATCTTCTTAAACACCTTAATAATAAGAAAAAAATATTGTATCTTTGTTCACAAAAGCAAGCCATTATGAAAAGACTGCCAATCGGGATACAGACATTGAGCAAAATAATAGAAGGAAATTATGTATATGTAGATAAGACAAAAATTGCTTATAACTTAATTCAAGGTGGTGAGTATTATTTTCTGTCCCGTCCCCGCCGTTTTGGTAAAAGTTTGTTTTTGGATACACTTAAGGATGTTTTCGAAGGTAAAAAAGAGCTATTCAAAGGGCTTTATATTTATG
>JALSPK010000159.1 GCA_026986005.1 Saprospiraceae bacterium | reverse complement strand
ATATGTCGTCACCAATGCAAGATTGGGACAAGCTCCTACGGGACTTTCTTTTGTTTCAAATAAATTTGAAACGCCATTTAAAGACATACTCCCCACCGATAAAGCACCCCTAAATTCAATAAATCAAACGCTTCTAATCAATTTGTAATTCGTAATTTACCATTTATTCATTTTATCTTTTGTCCTTTGAACTTTGTCCTTTGAACTTTTTTTTGTAATCTGTCATTAGGGTTACTTGGTCTGAAGTGCTTCATTAGAATGTTTTACCAGTTCAACCTGTTTATTTAGATTATTAAATTTTTGGGTCATCTCTAATTCACACTATAAAATCAATTGAATTTTTTATATCATTCATGTTCAGGATTTTATTAAAATTATTATTTTTACGGGTCAGTTGTTCTGAAATTTGTGCTTGAAAGTCGCCACTGGGCATATGCTCACCGTTATGTTTGATATTGCCCCGTCAATACTAAAAAAGTCAAATGAAAGGAAGAGGGAATTGCACCCTACACTATGACAGAGATGCCTCAACACTCAAACCAATACACACATAACAGTCATAGTCTTTGCAATGCAATAAATAAATCCTACAAACTTTGCAGCATATCAAGAACTTACTGCATCTTTATACTACAACTAACAATTATATGTTAAAATTTGATATTATTGTGGCTTATTCTGAAATTGAAACATATCAGCTATATGCTTAACACAATAAATACCAGCAAATAAAATTGATAAATACAGCGGTAATGAAAAATATTATTGTATATTTGCAGGAGATACTATAAAAATGAAAGGAGCAGAAAAACATAAAAATGCAATCAGCAATCAGCAATCAGCAATCAGCAATCAGCAGTGCATATATTGTGTTATATTCAAAAAACTAATAATTATTCTATGTATTCCGTTTAAGAATATATTGCGATTCAATTTTTATAAATACCCCGAAAACTTTTTTACTATAATTCCTATTTACTCACTTGAGTACTTGACAATATCCGGCAAATACTATATATATCCATTGCTTTTCAGGTGACCTTTTGCCAAAGAGTATAAAGTGAAAGTAAAATTCTTTGGCGGTCAAATCTTTACATAATTTGTCCTTAATAGCAAATAGCAACTAAACGAAACAGTTGTATGTTATATTAAACACTTTGGTATTTGTAGTGAAAGTCCCGATTATGGCGATTTTGCACCTTCGGGTGAGCATACATAAAAAGAGAACTTACTACATTGCATTGTGGTTTGTACAAGAAACTATAAAAATAGCAAGTCCTCCTCTCATAGGTAGGCAAAGGTAGTGAATTCTATGTATTTTATTGTATGTTTTATTGATTTAATATTTTAAAAAAAAAATAATATCATGAAAAAAATAAAACTAATGAAACCTTTGAAATTAGGTTTCTATGCATTTTTCTTTATAGTAATAAACTTCCAAATACTCATAGGGCAAAGTGTGAATCAAGATTTAGCTAAATCAACAGCTATAAACTTTTTTACAAGCAAATCAGATATTTCAACATCAAGACCTGAAATAGAAAAAATTGAAAATGTTAAAATTAACAACAAAGAGGTACTTTCTATCGTTAATTTTAAAAATGGTGGTTGGGTAATGATATCGAGAGATGAAAAATTTGAACCAATTTTAGGTTACAATACAGAGGGAACTTTTTATCCTTCTGATTTGAAAGAACATGATCATAGAGGAATATTTCTTAATTTGTATGTTAATGAAATCAATAATGTCTCTATAAAAAAAGGAATGAGAAATAAAAAATGGGATTATTTTAAAAAATCACATTTATTGCAAACTAGGGAATATGATACTCCTGTTGAACCTTTACTCGCGGAATCTTCAAGTTGGTCAGGCTGGACTCCATATAGAGTAAGCTGGCCTGAAGATTATGTCAATATGTGTGCTCCTTTAGCAATAGCACAAATTGCAAAATTCTGGGAATATCCATATCAACCTCATGGCGTTATTAGTTATGATGGATACACTATGGATTATGATAGCAAATGTCCTTATAATTTTGATATAATGCCATTTACAATGGTAGAAACAGATTGTGATCATGTTTTTAATAACTTATATGATGAAAATGATGAAGAGGCAATACAAGTAAGTAGTCTTATTTATCGTTCTGGATATATAACTAAAATGGGATGGTCTAATGGAGGTACTGGATCACCTGCCTATATGCCACCATGGGGTGTCAGATTGGAGGACAATTATGGATATTCTTCTAGTTATGAAGTTATAAGTACAAATGAAAGTAGTTCTCAAGCCAATCACGACCTATTCAAAACGAAACTAATTAGTAGTTTAGATAATGGTAATCCTATAGTTTTTTCTTATTTTGGCAATGGATATTCTCATGGTCACTCATTTATTTTAGATGGTTATCAAGATGATGGAACTGGACAAAGTAATTATAATTTTTTCCATTGTGTTTTAGGTAGAAATGGATGTGATGATGGTTGGTTTTATTTATTTGCGGAAGATAATGACGATGACCCAAATGACCCAGATGATGAGTATCATGATATTATTTTATATCATTATCATTTTGATGCAATGGTTAATCTAGAACCTGCCTATGATGAGTGTTTTATGAAAAACGACTATGTGATTCATAATGCTGAAGATATTACTTGGTCAGTTGACAAATGTAGTGTTAATTCATTAGTAATTGAAGCTGGAGGAAAGCTTACTGTCACATCAAATGTTGATATGCTTTGTGATTCTAAAATTGTTGTAAAACGGGGAGGAAAATTGGTTGTTGATGGAGGAACTTTTACGAGTAAAACACAATGGGAAGGTATTATTGTTGAAGGTAATAGTGGATTGCCTCAACCTAACTATAATACAACACCTAATTATAATGAAGCGGGAATTGTTGTTACTCAAAATAATGCTACTATCGAAAATGCCCAAATTGGTATTTCTACAAATTATTCAGGGTCTTGGTCAAATCAATACTGGGGTGGAGTTGTTCACTGTGAAGATACTGATTTTACAGGGTGTTGGAAAGGTGTTGAATTTATGAGCTATGGCTTTGAAAATCAAGGGTATTTCAACAATTGCACATTTAGTGGTTGGAAAGAAGGTGTGACTATTTGGGATTGCGATGGCATAGAATTTGAGAATTGTACTTTCGATAATCAAAACAAAGGAATATCCTTTATTGATGCTGATATATTGATTCATAATAACAATACTTTTAGTAATTGCGATTATGGTGTTTTTTCATTGGCAACTTCTCAAAATTCTTCCAGAGTAAATATTAATGGTAATCAATTTCTTAATAACAATGATTATGCTATTGCTATGGCAGGTCAATCGGGAGAGTACTCCGTGATTGAAGGGAATTATTTTGAAGGTAATGATGTAAGTATATTTTTAGATGCTGATAATAATTATAAGGTGAAGGATAATAACTTTGGATTGAATAATTATAATGTGATTTCTCATGGTACAGGATATCATTACAATCTAACAAGTTGCAATTCAATGTTGTCGCAATATACCGGAATATATTATTTATATGACAACCAACAAGCAACGTTTTTATCAAATGATATTATTGGAACTTATAGTGGTGGCTCAGATATTAGTGGATGGAGTGCCGATATTATAGATACAGTTGGTAACTATCAGATACCGGCATTTAACTTGTTTAGTGGAGTTCAAGAGGATATTGATTGGGAAGCAAATAATGGCAATGAACCTTTTGTTTACTATCTTCCTGCTACTCCAGTTCCTCGTACTGATCCTCAAAATCCGGGTAACTATGATGATAACTGGAATTCAGATAATGATTTCGGAATAAATTGCGAAACCGTTCCTCCTCCTGTAATCACAACTGGTGTGTTATATACGACCATAGAGGATTTTTGTTATTGGCTGAAAAAATATAAAGAAAACCCTAATAGTTATTATTACAAATGGAAATTTTTGCAATTTGATAGAAAACTTCATTTATATTATTATTATTGGTATATTAATAATGGACAAGGTAGATCATGGGAAACAATCAAGCATATGTTAGAGAGAATGTTATGCTGGGATAGATGGAAAATTAAATTGTACGGGCATTATTTAAGAAAAGGATTTTACAAACAAGCTGAGAGTATATATAATGAAATTACGGATATTCGAAATTATGGTAAAGCAGTAATTCCGGAAGATATTTCTGATGAAAGTAGAGCATCATTTGAAGCTGTACAGAGAATAAATCTAAACTATCAACAGGCACAAGGTAATTATACTTTAAGTGATTCCGAAATCGGGGTGTTACAAACAGAAGCTGTTAAAAATATTCCTGAAAGTGCATATGCAAAAGGTCTATTGTACCTTGCTACAGGTGAATACATAAAAAGAGAATTGCCTGACAGAACTGGAAGTTTTAAGCAAATTGCTAATAATTCTCAAAAACAAATGAAAGATTGGACTATTTACCCTAATCCGGTAAATGATGAATTGTATGTTGAGTATTTTAACAAAGCACACATCCAAGGCAAAGTTTTAATATATGATCTATTAGGAAAGAAACAATATGAAAGAAATATTGATCTTAAAAATAGTTCAATCATTAAAATTGATGTTTCACTCTTGAATGAAGGAGCATATATCTTAATGATAATTGATGCGAATGGAAAATCTGTGAAATCTGAAAAAGTTTTTATAGGACTCAATAATTAATTAACAAATGCTATTGTTCCCTAAACTTGAGTTTGGGGAACAATTTTAAATTATAAGATTATGAAAATATATAGATTATTTATTACTCCATTAATCCTATTATTATTAAATTTTAATTTGTCTTCACAAACTGTTTTTTCTCAACTTGTAGATGTACTCTATGGTATTGAATATGGATCTAAAATGCTTATAAAAGATAATAATTATCATATAGTAGGAAGAGGCGTTTTAAGAGATTCAACTGATGAAGTAATAAAAAAACCTGATTATTTTACGATTATTGATTCTAATAGAAATACTATAAATTCATTTATTTTTAAAAATTCATTTTTTTCTGCACCAGGAAGGAGCATGGTTATAGATTTTGATACTGTTTTCATTTTTGGTGAAGAAACTAGTATGGAAGATGATCCAATAAAATGGAATATCTACAAGTTCAATATGGATGGAGATAGCATTGATATGATATTGTATGATAAATTTGAAGAAAAACAAGTATTTGCAGAAAAGATGATAATTAAAAATAATTTTTTGTATTTGGCAGGTAGAACTTGGAATGGTTCTTTTTCCAAAATAGGAACTGAAATTGTTATAATTAAAATGGATAAGAAAGGAAACGAAATAAAACAAGAACGTTTTTTGTCATTTGCCAATCCAAATTTCGAAAATAAATCAGCAAATATTTTAAAGGACATGATTGAAACTAAGGATGGTAATTTTATAATTGGAACTTTACAAAGTAATCATGTTGGTGAAAGAGTTGGAATATGTAAATTTGATGACAATCTTGACACTATTTGGACTGAATATCTTCCATATCATGAAGAAAGTTTTAGTGACTGGCCAAAACTAAGCCCTGCTCCTGACTCCGGAATATATGTCAATACAAGTTATTATTGTGGATTGTGGGGACAATATTGTGATGATAGAGACACAATAGGTCAATGGCCAATTTTGACATATAAGCTTTCGAATGAAGGGCAAATTGAATGGACAGATACAATTTTCACACACGATGTCCCAGAGGTAAATGTTTCTCCCCGGAACTTCGTTTCAAAAATCATTACTGCAAAAAACGGAGATATTATAGGTGTTGGTCAAACTGAAGAGGTCTTAGTGAAACCAAAATATCGTGCCTGGATGTTTAGATATAGTCCTGAAGGAAAATTGAAGTGGCAGCATTTCTATTTTGACCGACAGTTTCATGGTAGTACTTTTTTTTTAAATGTTCAGGAAGCTGACAATGGAGATATTGTATGTTTAGGTAATTTAGCTTGGAATCAAGGCCCACCACATAATGATAGTTATACATGGCTTGTTCGTCTTGATAGCAATGGTTGTTATGTGCCTGGCTGTTTAACAGACTCCTTATCGGAAGTATTAACATCAATACCGAATGAAATAGCAGTTGAAGGAGTGAAGAAAATAGAAATTTTTCCAAATCCTTCAAGAAGTAGCATAAATATTAAAGTCCCGAATGACTTTAAAGTTCAAAGCTGGAAGATACTGGATATACAAGGTAATAAGGTAAAATCTAGTATTGCTAATAATAAGTATAATTTTGAAAATATTAAAATAAGCAAATTAAATAAAGGCATTTACTTTTTTATTGCTTCAAATAAAAAAGGTCAAATTGGAGTAGGCAAATTTATTAAAAATTAAAATATTAAATCATGAAAACTAAATTTATAGCAATTATAGTATTAATAAGTACAAATTTGCTTTTGGGGCAATCATATATTCCTATGATTGTAAAAGGAAATCAATGGAATGTCTTATATATTGATAATTCATTTAG
The DNA here is from genome assembly GCA_026986005.1 of Saprospiraceae bacterium. Lineage (GTDB taxonomy): Bacteria > Bacteroidota > Bacteroidia > Chitinophagales > Saprospiraceae > JADJGA01. The sequence continues at coordinate 1,597 of JALSPK010000159.1, read as the reverse complement.
TCCAGAACATCCTAAAAAAACTTGGAACACAGTAGAATCTAATGTAGGTGCTAAAGTTTTATTAGATAGTGTTACTTATTATAAAATCAGAGTTGATTCTGGTAACAACTCAGATTTATTAATTTCTGAAGACACAATAGATAAGAAAGTATTTTTAAGGCATGATGTAGGAGGAGATGTTTGGGATGAACTATTATATGATTTTAGTATGAAACCTAATGATACAATGGTTTACTATAGTAACCAGAAAAACGGAGATATTCATTATGTGATTAGAGTAGATAGTATTAGAGATATAAGCATAGGATCCGGTTTTAAAACCAGAGAGTTTTATAATAGTTGTAGGCCTATTTGGGAACCAGAGTTTCATCCCTGTGGAAATTGGATAGAAGGAATTGGAACTTTTTATGGAATAAATCCAAAGCAAAAAATTGGTATTGATGGCGATTATTTAATAAAAACATTGCTTTGTTTCAAAAAAAATGATGAATTATTTTATATGAATCCCGATTATGATTCTTGTGATGAAAATTCAAACTCAGTAGACGAAATTGGTTATAAAAAACTAAAAATACTCAATAATCCTGTAGATAATTATTTATCTGTTGAACTACCTGAAGAAGAGTTTTGGACTGATTACCTTATTACAAGCATTTCGGGAAAAGTTATTTTGTTAAATAATATAAAATCACAAAATAATCTGAATATTAATGTGTCCAAATTGCAGTCAGGACTTTATTTCATCCGTGTGAATAATGGAAAAGGGAGATTTTCAATAGGAAAGTTCATAGTAAATTAATTCATTTAGCTTGCAAACTTTATTTCTTAATAAGGGGTAAAATCAATGTAATGAATGGCGACTAAAAAATATAGTGTCGTTAAAAATATAAAAAAAAGCAATGTTTTTTCAATCAGGAAAAATATTTAGTTTAATTATAAAATTAAAAAAAATCCTTATTTTTTGCAGCGTTTCAAATATTACAGGCATCGTATATAAGTAAAATATCGTTATATAAAAAAGTGAAAGTAAGCAAGATCAGGATTTTCAACTTCGTCTCAACTGCCGACTACTGCCAGCTGGCTGTTGCTGACTACCTCTTAAATCGGCTTCGCAATCTCTCTGAGCTTACGAATCCTATTACCTCTCCACAACAACCTTCCCTACTCCAACATCTTCACCCATCACCACCTTCATAAAATATACTCCACTTGCCAATTCCGAAACATTTATTCTATCAAAATCTTTTGATTTTTGAATAAGTACTTGTCCTGCTTGGTTGTATATTTCTATTTTGTCAATCTTTTTTCCTGTATTGATTATATTTATTCTCTCCGGATTGATTTGTTGTAACACTATTTATAATATATGAATTTGAAGATGCTCCACTTATTTCAACTCCATCTTTTGTCCATTGATATGTTAGATTGTCACCTGTCGCTTCTATTGCGAAAGATATAGATGTTTCTTCACATATTGTAGTGGACCTTGGTTGAGATGTGATTGTTATTTGCTTGTAAACGGTTAGATTTACTGATTCTGATGTTACTTCGTTACATTCTCCTAATATCTTGCAAGTGAAGTCTCCATTATCAGAAT
>JALSPK010000158.1 GCA_026986005.1 Saprospiraceae bacterium | reverse complement strand
TATAATATAGATTTATTCTATAAGAGCGATCATATAAAATATAATATCTACCACAATATTTATAAATAAACTTGTCCTTCATATACAATGAGTCGGGATTGATTGGTTTATTATTGACATAAACCTTTTTTACACTAGACCATCCGCCAGATCTTTCATGTGTACTTTTCCAATCTTTGTTTGTAACAATAGCAATTGAGTGAATTCCATGTCTTATTAAATCTTTTTCCTTCGCTATTCTTTCTTTTACAAATCGAGCATGATTTTCCGGCTCTATTACTACTATTTTATATATAAAGATTATAAAGAAAATAATAAAACCAATTACAAGCACAATTCCTTTTATAGTTTCCATTATTTCATCAATATCCCGCTTCATTACCATTCTGTAATAGTTTTTAGTGCTGCTCTAACCAAATCTAAAATAACTTTACCGTATTCTGACATAATTCCTTGCGGTGAAGAAAATCTAATCCATGCAACAGAAATATCCCAAATTGAACGTTTTCCTGTTTTCTTTGCTTTTGTTAATAAAATTGATTCAGGAGAATTAAATGTCTTTATTTCGCCAACATATCCCAAATTATTTATCACTTTTTGCATGCCCTCATTTAATCCACTTGTTCTTACATTGAAACTTGCAAGAGGTGTAAGTGATACTCCTAAAGAAGCACCTATTGAAGCCACAACCCATTGTTGTCTATTTGCAGCAGATGAGCCTCCGTAATTTACACAAATTTGCGTTGTAAGACCAACTCTTGCGATTTCACTGGCTGCTGCATCAAATCCAAGATAAATTTTATACTTACCTGCCAAATCGCTAGGCATTGGATCGTACCAATAATCCCAACTATAATTAGCTGCAAGTAACAAACTAAATGATGCTCCTGATGCAATATCCCATCCAAGTGCAACACCACTTTCCGTATATGAATATTCATAAGGATAAAGTGCATAATATCCACGAGTAAAAACTATTTTTTGACGTCCTGACGCTGTAAAGAATCCAGCACCCCGAATTAAATTTCCATATATCTCAGTACTATATCCAAAACCTCCACCTCCAACAGTACCTCGTAAAACTCCATCTATCTTCCACGAAATACTATCATCAACATAATTTATAGGTAAATTTTCAATCTTAAGCGTTTGATTTAAATTATCTTTATCAACAAATAATTATTTCAAACAAAGGTACACATTCTTTCTTGATTTTTAAATAAAATGCTTCATAACTTATATCGAAAGTACCTCCCTGTATATCTTTCATATATTGGTTGAAGACCTTTAGACCCTCCCACTCTGCAACATTGACCCCTGACACACCACCCAAATATGAGTTCATCTTGTTTTCCACACTTGATGCTATCGCTTCTATTTCTATTAAACCCAATGAGTCAAATAGAGGAGTGTTAGTATCCAATTTTAGAAAAACGGTGAACCCTACTATATCTCCCCCCTTGAATTGCTTGATTATAGCTAAGTACTCTGTATATTTTGCTGCTACTTCACTTTTGATTGATTGAATCTTGGATTCTATATCAACGAAATTCTTGTATTTATCAACAGTTGTAAGATCATAAGAGACAACACTAAATGTCTCATTATTACTATCCATATCGTCCACTATATTCACAAGTCAACATAATGTATCTTTCATCACATCAGAATACATGGATGTCCCATATCCAGACTCTGATTGCTCTATCTTATAACACGACTCCTGTCCACTCACCCCGACACTACCTAATATCAGCAGCAATGCAAAAAATATGTGTAGCGGGTTAAATCTAAGATTTGTTTTGAGTTTCATGACATTTTGATTTTATGTGATTTTATGATTTTTTT
>JALSPK010000157.1 GCA_026986005.1 Saprospiraceae bacterium | reverse complement strand
TACAGTACTGCATCTTTATTGTTGTAACCACAATACAGATTTTCAATATCAAATATTATATTTTCTTTAAAACTCATAATTAAGATTTATTATCTCTCAATATTTACAAATGATTCTTACAATGTATATTCAACAGGAATCCAGAAATATGTATTTAACTCAGAAGTATAAGAGAATTCATACTTTCCTTTTAAACTCAGAATCTTTTTTAATCGACTTAATTTTTTTAATATGGTATCTACAAATAGATATACTTGTTCATCTGACATACGCCTGTCGTCTCTTATGTCTGTCAATCTGAAATTTTGAAATCCGCCCAATTTCACTCCTTCTTTTGTCAAGCCTTGCATTTTGTTTCGTAAATCGTCAAGTGTAGCATTTTTCAATTCTCTTTTGCTCATGTCAAAACCTGTATATTGATTAAGAAGATCAACTAAAGTATTGTATAGTTCTGTGCGTTGTTTGCTGATATCCATATCAGCGGCTACTGCTAATTTGTCTAACTGATCGATATAATCGGATAATTCATCATTTGGCATAAATAAGACATACGATGTCGTCGGGTAATCTGCGTCTTTTATTTGAGCAGGTAGATACACTTCCGTATAAAGTTTGTATTTTTCTTTTAAAAGTTTTTTAATAATATCTTTATCTAATTTATTACCCATTACTTCTTTTAAAAATTTTGCCATTGGAGCAGCTAATGAACCGGCACTATTTTCAAAAGAATTTCCTTTGATAAACACATCTGTCAATGTTTTAGAGAATGTAGATTTGTTTTTTTCTATTTCCGATACACTTTCCAAGATTATTTTAGACAATTCTTCATCTGAATATTTATTGTTTTCCAGTGGCCAGACTACTTGACTAAAATTACTTCCTCCGGTAAGTTTTACTATTTTTGTGTTATAAATATCATCACTGATTTCCGGATTATGCAAATTCATATCTGGTACAAAGTCATTTATATTGCGATAAATATTGAACTGAGCTTTGGCTGTCTCCAAAACAAAATACTGAGCTTGTTGAAGAAACCTTCTAAATGGTTCTGTACCTTTATTAATAGCTTGAATGAACGAAATATTCATGTTGAATGATGCCATCAGGTCAGTTACTTCCGAGGTTCTTATGTACGTTTCATCTTTATCTTTCTTTGCCCTGATACGTCTTGATACTGTAGCCCTATAATCACCTCCTGTACCTATTAAAAATAAAATATTGGTATGTTCTTTATTGAAGCCGGACTGTAAAATGGCCTGTTTTAAATTATAATGAATGGTAGTCCAATCATCAAAATCATTAGAAGAACCAAATACCAAATTATCAATAAAATCATTTATTTTGGTTTTGTTTGATGTTAGAGGCAATATCTTAAACATTCTATTATCTTTTCTATCATAAATATCTCTGTAAATCGCTATCGCAAATCTATAATTAATTCCGCTTTTGCCATTGAGTCTGATTTTGTTAATAGCATTTTTTAGTGCAAGTTTGATATAACTTAAATCTTCTCTACCTTCTATGGCAAATAGTATGTCGTAATTGGTTCCGGAAATCTTCATCCCTTCGATTTTCTTTTGAATTGAAGAATAATCTATTTCACTTATAGTTTCCATTTCCTTACCAAGAGTTTTGACATTGATATTTCCGATTACTCCACTCCTGTATAGCTTACCCACTTTACTGAAAAGGGGAAATCTGATAACTGAACCCTTGAATCTGTGTTTTGTCCATTCATCTACACCTAATTTATCTTCAGATAGTTTTACCGGATCATTATCCCAATGGACATGACCATTGTGTGGAATTCCCATAGAAGCATGAAAATTTGCTCCCGTCTCATCTGCGTATCCTATGAGTCT
>JALSPK010000156.1 GCA_026986005.1 Saprospiraceae bacterium | reverse complement strand
ATCATATTCCTAGATTTCATAGTCAAAGAGATATAGAGATTTTTAATGAATTAGCGTTAGATGTACAAAATGGTTCAAAAAAATATCCTGATACTAATGCTTTAAAAGAGTTATATTTTCAAAAAACGGGTAAACAATCATCGTTTCATAAATATAATGTATTGGATTATAATAAACAAAGCAATACTATTCCTGCACATCTATATAAAGATGGATTAAGACATATTCATCCTGATTCTCAACAAGCTAGAAGTATTACACCAAGAGAAGCAGGAAGATTACAGACCTTTGATGATGATTTTGAGTTTATAGGAAGTCAAGGAGCTTGTTATAAAATGATAGGTAATGCTGTACCACCATTATTGGCAAATAGAATTGCTCAAGCTGTAGATATTTTATTAAAAAGGTATTACTAATGCTATTCAATACAAATTTAGAAGAAATTATATTTCATAGACATGAAACAGTTCCTTCAGATGAATTAGTTATCTTATCAGGTTATTTAGGACCAAATCCAGTAGATAGATTAAAAAAATTGCCATTAAATTCAACTGTAATTTATGGTATGTATGGAGATAGAGGTATTCAACAAAGATTACATAATGCGTTGATAAATATTCAAATTACTATACCTCGTATAAATATTTTTTATTCTACTGTGCCAATTCACTCTAAATGTTATATTTGGAAAAATCAAAACTTAATTCAACATGCATTGATTGGTTCAGCAAACTTTTCTACAAATGGATTAAGTACACCTTACCGTGAGATATTAGCAGAAACTACTTATGATACTTTTCAACCATTGAATGACTATATAGATAGAGTTATGACAAACTCTATCCTTTGTACAGATATTCAAGATGTACGAGATGGTACTACTATTATTCAAACACCTAGTATCCAAATCTCAACACAATTTTGTAGAATGTCATTATTAGGTAGGGGGGATATTCTTTATTCTGCAAGTGGATTAAATTGGGGACATGGAAAAGGAAATGTAACACCAAATGATGCATATATAGCTATTAAAAAAGATTATATAAGACAATATCCAAATTTATTTCCACCAAAACAAGATTTTGCTATTATGACTAATGTAGGTGGAAAACCAAATAGACATAATGATACTATTGAAATAATTTGGGATGATGGAATAATTATGGATGGATTACTAGAAGGTAGCCAAGAGGAAAATGGATTAAAATATCCAAAACAAATTACATCATTTCCAAGAAAAAATTTAATGGGTGAATATCTTAGACATAGACTAGGTGTTCCCTCAGGAAAACTTGTAAGTATAGATGATTTAGAAAGATACGGAAGAACAACCATAGATATTTCGTTACAAGATGAAGGAATATATTATTTTGATTTTTCTGTATAGTTATTAAAGTAAAAGGAGAAACCCCATGAGCTTCCAACCACAACTTGCCTACTCTGCTTCAGCAGGGTCAGGTAAAACTTTTGCCCTTTCGGTGCGTTATCTCTCTTTACTTTTTTTAGGCGAAGAACCCTCTACTATTTTAGCCGCGACCTTTACCAACAAAGCTGCAGCAGAGATGAAACAGCGTGTTATTGCACTGCTTATTAATCTTGAAGAAAAAAAAGTTGAGTTGGCTGAAATAGCTAAACAGACAGGTTTGAGTGAAGCTGAACTCTTAGCAAAACAGCCTGTAATCTTAGAAAACTTTTTAAGCAGTTCAAACTACATTGTGACCCTTGACAGCTTTTTTACCTCCATTTTACGTTCGGCTTCGCTTTTATTTAGGGGTCAGACGTTGAATATCTACCTGTCCATCTCTTTCATAACAATCTTGGAAACCAAAGAGCGAGAAACATTCAAATAATTAGCAATAGATATTTGACTACACTCTACTCATGCTCT
>JALSPK010000155.1 GCA_026986005.1 Saprospiraceae bacterium | reverse complement strand
CAATTTACTAAAATATACCATAATGAAAGCACCATTTGATGGCGTTGTAACAAAAAGATTTTTATCCAATGGCAACCTCGCTGTGCCATCCCAACCAATTTTAGAATTGATGAAATCAAACGATTACTTAATCTCCGCATCAATACCAAATTCAATATTTGACAAAATAACATTAAATAAACATATAGAGATAAACCTTGCGAATAAAAAAATATATGGTGAAGTAAAATATATAGATCCCAAGGAAAATCCCGTAACTCATTCTCATAGGATAAAAATAAAACCTCAAAGCACATCCGATTTATATCCCGGTGAGTTCTGCACAATCAAATTCCAGCTTAAAAAAAGAAACTGTCTGTTAATACCTCTACAGGCAAAGACCCAGAGAGGCTCTATAGAGGGTGTTTTTGTCGTAGAACATAACAGAGCTTATTTTAGAATGGTAAGATTTGGTAAAATCCACAGCAAAAAAATTGAAGTTTTATCCGGATTGGAAAGCGGCCAGACCATAGTAATTAATCCACCCTATACCCTCAAAAACAATTCAATCTTATCCAAAAAACAATGAAAGAACAACTCAATATAGCAGGAAAATTAGCCAACTATTTCTATGATTCAAAACTAACAATCCTGATTGTTATAACAATTTTATTTGCAGGTATAGCGGCTGTATTCATAACCCCCAGGATGTATAATCCTGAAATAAGAGTCCCTGCAGCAAATATAATAGTCATACGCCCCAATACATCTGCCCTTGAGATGGAAAATCAGATAGTAAAACCTCTGGAGGGTATAGTTGAGGGTATTAGAGGCGTTGATCATGTTTTCAGCTATGCAATAGATTCAATGGCCGTTACAACTGTTCAATTCAAGGTTGGAGAAAATCAGGATATCTCTATGATACGCCTCTACAACAGAATAATGAGAAATTATGACAAAATGCCCATGGGAACTTACCAGCCAGTAGTTAAATCTATCGGCGTTGAGGACATACCTATAATAACCATAGCTTTAAGCTCGAAAACACTTGCACCATATCAGCTTAGAACAATAGCAGATAAACTATTAAATAAAATCAGAGGAATAAAAGGTGTTGGTACAACAACTGTTATAGGTGGGCCACCCGAAACCGTTAAAATCTATCTAAATCCTCAAAAACTTGCTGCATATCACTTAAGCATTAATCAAATTGCAAACTATCTCAAAGCAACGGGTATCTTTATAAGAACTGGTAAATTAATCAATAACAATCATTTAGAGGAAGTATATGTAGAAAATTTATTAAGGACAAAAAAAGATTTAGAAAATGTTATTGTAGGAGTATGCAGGGGCGTTCCAATATTCTTAAGAGATATAGCTTCAATAAAAACCAACACTAACGATGTAAATTATTCAAATCTCTTTGCTTTTGGAAAAGCCTCAGGAAAAAAAGACATAAACGATCCTATGAATGCTGTAACCATAACAATTGCAAAAAAGAGGGGAACAAACGCTGTATTTGTTGCCGAACGTGTTTTCAAGCAGATTAATTACCTTAAACAAACCATGCTGCCTGAAGGGGTAGATTTAACAATAATGAGAAATTATGCGGAAAAAGCCAACAGAGCCGTTAATACCCTGATTGAACATCTGCTGATCGCCATCCTGGCTGTTGGTGTCATATTATTATTCTTTCTTGGCTTTAAAGAAGCACTTTCTGTTGCGACAATGGTTCCCCTTGTTTTACTTTTAACCATTCTTATAGGATTTCTCGTTGGTGAAACCATAAACAGGATAACGCTTTTTGCCTTGATTTTATCACTCGGTCTATTGGTTGACAGTGGTATTGTCGTCATAGAAAATATTCACAGGCATCTACACGATGCAAATGAAAATTTGCGGGAAAAAATAACTTACGCCA
>JALSPK010000154.1 GCA_026986005.1 Saprospiraceae bacterium | reverse complement strand
TTTTAACTCTTACATAAACATATACAGGATTATTTGGGTCATATTCGGGATTTTGGTGTGTTAATTGCCCATCATCTTGGTTTCTTACCCAAATATCTTCACTTGTCCACATATTGTCAGGGGTGGGGTTTGGTTCTATTCCTAAATCATCTGGTCTATCTTTGATATATAAATCTATTGATGCATTGTACATTTGTTGTGCCATCTGAACTGCGGCATATGCGTCAAGTAAACCATATCCCATTTCATTATTCCAAGTTCCATTTGGTCTGTTTTGTATATTATCATAATTATATATATCCGTTCTTATTTTTTTTGCGGTTTTTTCTATAATGTCTCGCACTTGTTGTTCAGTAAGACAAGGATTTACTGATAATATTAATGCAGCAACCCCCGAAGTATATGCACTTGAAAAAGAAGTTCCACTCCAAGTAGGAGGTGTTGGAATCATTGGTGGAGGAAAATAGCTTGAAAATAGGTATGGTATGTCTTTGCAAGGTGCTACTAAATCTAATCTATTCCCAAATGATGATTCAAAAAGCCCCCCCCCCCAAATGGCTCTTTCTCCATTAATGTCTATACCACCAACACATAATGCCTTATTGAAATTAATAGGAGGGTAATTTATATTTTGATATTGATTCCCCGATGCAAAAACTACAACACAACCTCTTCCATTCCTTCCTTGCGTAGCTGCATTATTTAATGCTTGTATTAGTAAAGGAGAATGCACATCTTGCAAATGTCCAGCCCTGTCACCCCAAGAACAATTGATTACATCTGCTTCATTTTGCCAAGCATAAGAGATGCAAGCAGCAAGGGCTTCACCTCTATTAGGAAAAGCATTTTGACCTGGTTGATCAGAAAGCATTACATCCATCATTAAACATTCGGGGGCCACACCTGATATTTTATGACTATTATTTTGTATTGCTCCAATTGTACCTGCCATCATAGTTCCGTGATGACCATATGTAGTATATGGTTGAGTCAAAACTTGATCAAAGAAAGAGTTATAAAAGTTGATTTCAGTATTAACTAAATCAGAATTTGTAGTATCAATACCTGTGTCAACAATAGCTACTTTTACATTGTTACCTTTTGATATATTCCAAGCATCACAAGCGTTTATATCTATATCAGGGTTTATTTGATTTTCTAAACCCCATTGTAAATTAAAGTCAGGATCATTTACACAATTACTACTGTTTGATGTATTAGGTGTAGTTTGGGTATTTGAGGAACTTGACAATATGGGTATTGTGTATTTGATATCGAATCCCACATCAATTTTATCAATTATATCATATTGGTAAAATAGATTGGCTAGTTCAATAGAGGTAATAAATGTTTTTGACTTTAGTTTAAACCAGAAAGGCATATAAGGTACTTGCTTTACAAGTTCTACATTATTTTGACCGCAAAGATTTTCCAATTCATTTATATCTTGTATATTTTTTAATTTAACATAAAAAATGTTTGATGTTCCTACTGGTTCATCATTAAGATTTCCATAATAATATGCTATGTGTTTAATATGATTATTATTTAGTAGTTGATTTCTTTTTGAATAAAACTCAACTTTATCATTTATATTTATAAAGTGTATCTTATACCACATATATGTTGTATTTGTCACAAGCGTATCGACTTGAATATCTGGTATTGAATTATAATCGAAATCAGTATCCGACAAAACATTAACATAATTTATATTCATATCTAAGTCTATTTTATTACCATCATAATAATAATAATTTGCTTGGCTATTAGCTGTTATACTAATTAATAAAGTTATAATAAAGAAAAAATTTCTTTTCATAATTAAAAATTTTTAGTTAAAATTAAGTTTTACCAATCACCTTTCACTTCCGATTGGCAAGGAAGAACGTCTGCACTTGATACAAGTGTTGTGAGCTTCCAAACTT
>JALSPK010000153.1 GCA_026986005.1 Saprospiraceae bacterium | reverse complement strand
ACCCGTCATTTTTAATAGAAATGTTAAAAACAGGAGAATATTTCATACCTGATTTGGAGAATTTTGTTGCGACAAAAGAAGTGTTAAATACATTTGATGTAGACAATATAGAATTAATTGCATTGTTGTGGCAAACAGGGTATTTGACGATTAAAGAAAGAATTACGGATGATTTGGGAGTAAATTATCGTCTTGGAGTCCCAAATAAGGAAATTCAACTATCTCTGAACAGTCTGTTTATTACATATTTGACAACGCAAACGACTCAAAAATTAGGTTTTCAAAGAAGTTTGTTGAATATGATTAAAAATGCTGACTTGGATGGTCTTAAAGATGCACTTTTTACTCTTTTCGCATCAATTCCATACAACAATTTCACCAATAATAAACTACCTGAATTTGAAGGCTATTATGCCAGTGTAGTATATTCATATCTGGCAAGTATCGGTATGACAACCATCCCAGAAGATGTGTCCAATCTCGGACGCATAGATCTCACCTTGCAATATCAGGATAAGGTCTTTATCATAGAATTCAAATTGTCTGAAAAAGAAACAGGAGCTGCTTTGAAACAAATAAAAGAAAAACGCTACTACGAAAAATATAGTGATTTTGACAATATCTATCTCATTGGAATAGAATTTAGCAAGGAGAAAAGGAATATAATAGGGTATGAGTGGGAAGAGGTCAAGAATAAAGTTTAAAGTTCAAAGTTGTTCATGTTTAAAAGACAAAAGTATAAAGATAAAAGGGATTAATGATGAATTATAAGTTTAAAAAGCCGGTTTTGAAGTCACGCTATCGCGTGCTTTCAAGTCCTCGTTTGCGTCATTATTTGTAATGTTTCAAATAAATTTGAAACGCCTTTTAAAGTGGGGCAGTCTTTAAATTGTGTCGAAAATTTATTTGCGACAGAACTAAACAAAAAATATTACCAAAACACTAAAACATTTGTTTTTCAGTTAAGTATCTTTTTATATATCGTCTTTACTTTATTTTGAATATCATCAATTTTATCATCAATAATTTGTTCCAGATATTCTTTCGGATCGCTATGGCTTATGTGTGCATGAAATTCCCATATCTCCGCTACTTCTTCCAATAGCATCGTAAAAGGTGGATAAATATCATTATCGGATATAAGCAACAGTCTGTTTTCTTCTAAAACAGGTCTTACCCGTTTATACACCAGTGTGCCGGATTTACTCACAATGACATAAGTTTTGCCGTCTTTGATTTCTTCAAAATTCTCCACGTAAGAACAAATTACCACATTGCCCGGCTCCATTGGCAACATTGAGTCCCCCCTAATCTCAAATGCGCGATAAGTGCCTTCCGGAATATTGGGAAAATATAATTTCGGTAAATCCCGGATATATTCGGGATCATTGAATGATTCGATATATCCGGCTTCCGCTTTGGTATCTACCAGTTCGATATTTTCTCTATTGTCATTGTCTACCGTAATAGCAAGAACTCTAAAGTCTTTATTTCTAAGAATCTCATAATCTTCCTTTTTGAGATCTTTTTTCAATAAGTCATCAATAAGCACATCAAAATACTTGCTTATTGCTATTAGAGTGCTTATGTCAGGTTCCGCTCTTCCCTGTTCATAATCTCCGATACTCGAACGAGACATACCTATTGCATCTGCTAACATCTGTTGAGATACTTGATTTTTCTTTCTCAAATATTTTAAATTTTCTACTAACATACCATTATTTTTTGCGATTATTTAGCCAAAATGATTCTAACTGTGTAGTTTATTACTTTTTCCAACTCGATAAGACTAAGTCTCGGAATAATAAAAATCTCATCTGTTTAAAATTTTTATCCTTAAAAATATTGACAAATATACAAAAATAATTTAACTTTGCCGTATAATACGTCAGTAAATTGACGGATATAACGTTATTTTTATAATTTTACCGTATTTCGCAGTGTGTTTAGTGTGTTTTTTGCCATGAAGATACACAAAAATTTTTGTTTTTGCATTAATACCGGTGAATAAAAAATATTAACATAAGTAGATAAAATGTATAGCAGAGCGATACTTCACATGGATTTGGATACGTTTTTCGTATCGGTAGAGAGGCTTCAAAACAGTTCTTTTGAAGGTAAGCCTGTGATAATCGGTGGTATGAGCAATCGCGGTGTAGTGGCATCCTGCAGTTATGAGGCGCGCAGGTTTGGTGTACATTCGGCTATGCCGATGAAAATGGCAAAGCGCTTGTGTCCACAAGCGATATTTTTAAGGGGGGATATGGATTCATATACCAAGTACTCCCGGCTTGTTACTGAAGTTATTGCAGATTCTTCTCCTATGTATGAAAAAGCATCAATAGATGAATTTTATCTGGATCTAAGCGGTATGGATAAGTATTTCGGTACGTATAAATGGTCTGTTGAATTAAGACAAAAAGTGATGAGAGAAACAGGATTACCTATATCAATAGGGCTATCCGTTAACAAGCTCGTATCAAAAATAAGCACGGGCGAAGCCAAACCCAATGGAGCATTGCAAGTGCCACAAGGAATGGAAAAACCGTTTCTTGCTCCTCTTTCCGTCAAAAAGATACCGGGAATAGGCAAAGTCACATATAAAAAATTAAGTTTTCTCGGTGTAAGAAAAATAGAGACACTGCGCAAGATTCCCCCTAAATTATTGGTCAGAGAATTTGGAAAAAACGGTGCCAAATTATGGGAAAAAGCTAATGCCATAGATTCTACTCCTGTACTTCCGTATTCCGAAAGTAAATCCATTTCCAAAGAGCGTACATTTAATGAAGATACTCTGGATTTAAATATGATAAAATCATTGCTTATAGATATGACGGAAAAATTGGCGTTTGAACTCCGTAATAAAAGCAAGTTGACATCGATAATAACCGTAAAAATACGCTATGCAGATTTCAATACTTATACCAAACAGCGAAAAATACCATATACAGCCAATGACAGAGTTTTGCTCAAATATGTAAAAGAGCTATTTGACAGTTTGAATCAACGTCGCCAACTAATAAGATTGGTCGGAGTAAAATTTAGCGGATTGACCTACGGATACTTCCAATTGGACTTATTCGAAGACAATATTCGAGATATAAACCTATTGCAATCACTGGACAAAATACGTAATCGCTTTGGGATAAATGCTATTTCCAGAGCGGCAGCAATGAAATAAAGACCGTCTATAATTTCAGCACCATCATTTCTTTAGCATTATAACTAACACATACAATATTTCAATATACGATAAGTGTTGATATACTATATCACATATTGTCATATTAAAAAATTAACTCATATATTAAAGTTTTGTTAAATGTTAAAATTTTTCGACAAGTATGTAAATTTTGAAATATCTTTACAAAGAAATAAACAGGTATCTATTTTAGGGATATTTTCAAATTTTAATGATTTTATGAACAGACACTAAATATATAAATTTTGAGCCGATGAAACGTATATTATTTTACATTGCGATTATTTTTTTGATGAATTCCTGCATAAGCCTAAAGCTACAAGACATAAGTCCCCGTAGGAAAAACAACACAATGCTGCCGGCATTAAAACCACGTGTAGATATAAAAAGCTTTGAAAATACATATTATGGTATAAATCCTTTACTTATTGAATCTAATCCCATTTACTATGGAAAGGATACATGGGATATAGATGTAGTAGAAGTATATCATAATAATGACCCTCGAATACAAGATGCTATTAGTATTTTTATCAAGGATGTGAAAGAAAACATAACTAATCCTTATGGAGAAATACAAGGAGATATTTTGTGTCGCATTACCTACGGAGATGTTAATTCCAAAGGATATGGATGGTTTTATTTATCAATGTTTACATTATATATTCCAAATTTATTTGGGATGCCGGTACTGAGTAATCGTTCAACAATTGAATTGGAAGTTCAGATATTTGATTTAAACAAAAATCTTGTCAAAAGATATACAGCGGATTGTACCAATAGAAAATATGTAGCTTTGTATTGGGGCTCTAATTATACTATAGCGACAAGGAGAGCCAACGCTGCCGCATTTATGTGTGCTATGGATAAAATAAAAAATCAAATTGACCTTGACGCTCCTGAAATAATAACCAAATTGAAACTTTCCAAAAAGCATTAAACATTTGTATTTAGATATTTTACTACGACCACAATGTATTAACTTCATTAAAAACAATTACGCTCAATTACATCAATGATATTTGAACCCGGATATTTATCAAGCTTTCATATAACAATTTGAAGTTTATTATCATTAATAAGTTGACCAAGTAGTGGAATTATTAAAAACAATGGTACTATAAACAAATAGCTATATGGAACTTGTATAAAAACAAAAAATACCATTAAAAAAAATTTTAACCCAAACATCAAAAATAGTTTTACACTTTTTATTTTAGTTCTTTTGAAGTAATAAATTATCACTATTGAAATTCCGGATATAAATGATATTATTAGATGGGTTCTTTGCAAAGTTTTTAATTTTTCAACAACTTCACCCGGTAAAAACTTATAAAAGTATATTGCGAATCCAAATCCTTGCGACAGTTGGAATGGGTCTTCACCTTTAGCTTGCCATGAATGCACCTTCCATTCTCCAATTGCAGCTTTGCTATAGTACTTTAACCCTTCCACAAAAATATTTAAGTCATGAGCTATAAAAGGAATAAATAGAATAAATACTCCAATAAATACATAAAAATTTACAGAAAAAAAGAATTTCCAATTTCGATATACTAACAAAACTAATACATAACTTATAAGCCAAAAACTTAGTGAGTATCTTGACAATAGACACAGAAGAATGCCCAAAGAAATGATCCATGCTTTTTTATTTAATATTGTTAATGCCAAAACCATGTAAAATACAGCAATCGTTAATTCAAGCGTACGAACAAAAATCAGATTATCTTTTATCACTAATAAATAGAGTATACCCAAAGCAAGAATAGCTAAAATATAAATAGCAATATTATTGGATTGTTTTTTTAACAAATAGATTGAATAGATAAGTATAAAAATAAAAAATAATATTAAAGAAAATATACGATAATCTAAGCCAAATATTTCAGGAATAACATAGGGAAACCACATCAAGGTTAGATATGTCGGTGCAACATCCCATCCGGGAAAATGCAATGGTGTATACACCTTTTCTCCGGTAACAAACCTTTTAACATATAATTCAACTGATGGAATCACATCCGAATTAAGAGGATCAATTTTATGCAGTTCAACAAGATAAATAAATTCACTCCAAATAAAATACATTAAATAAAAAATAACAGCTAATGAGAGAAAATTAAAAATAGGCTTATTAAACCTAATCTTAAAATTAATTAGATTTGCTTGATTATCCAAAATTGAAAAGTAATAACCGGCTGTTAAATACGCTATAGCTAAACCAAAATATATGATTGGTCGAAGATAATTATTTAGACTATGCAACCAAAAAGTTTGGAGTCCTAATTCTAAAAATATCAAAAAAATAAAAAAATAAAAAATGTATTTCCCTTTATTATTATTATTATTATTATTATTCATTAGTATTCATTATTTATAACAAAATTACAATATTTTTCTTATGGGCAATTTTTTTCTTCTAATAAATGGTAACATATGCTATAAATGCACTTTTCCACAACCGTAGCTACACAGGTCAAAGATACATAAATAGTTAAAACAACAAAGAAAAATAATAAAAAACTAAAAAGCAATTAAATAAGCACTAATACCAAACCGTTTCTGCAAAGTCGCAAATAAATCTGCGACACCTTTCAAAAACTACCACCCTCTTCAAAGGGCCTTTCAAATATATTTGAAATATTACAAACAAAGAGGTAATGTAAGTCTTGAACGCACACATTAGCGTGACTTCAAAGTCGTTTGTTCTTAAGTTGATTTTATATTTTTTCTTCAAACTTCATAGTAAAACAGGAATAATTAGTATATTTGCGGTATATTGCGTCATTTAAAGGACGTTTTTAACGTCATTTAAGTTAACACCAAACCAGCGTCAAAATAATTATTATAAAAAGACTAATTCTTTTATTTCACAATTTTGATAGAGGTTTGATTTAAAGTTTGAAATATATAGACGAAAACAATAAGGGTAGCGTGTTTTTTAAAATGGGGAGGTAATATATGGGGGGGGGCGCGATAGGGATAGTAGTGGAGCGAACGGTAGTGAGCTGTCCGAAGGAGGCTTTGCCGGATGAGGACGGTACCCACGAATAGCCCGGTGACCACCTGTATTGGTCATGCGGGTGGAGGTGGGCAATCGCCCAAAAAATTGATAAAATTTAAAGTATTGGGAAGAATGCGGAGATTGATTTTTTAACATCTTATATTATCGGAATGTACTTAAACGCACATACATATTACAGCCTTAGATATGGGACATTGTCACCCCGACAACTTGTGCGTATGGTTGCTGAAACAGGTGCAAAGGAACTTGTACTAACCGATATCAACAATACCTCTGCGACATACCAATTTATTCAAGAATGCAAAAAATACGGAATAAAACCGGTGGCAGGAATAGAATTCCGGCGAAATAATGAATTTCTTTATCTTGGGATAGCGAAAAACCGAGAGGGTTGGCGTGAACTGAATTCTTTTCTTACGGAGCATTCGCTTGAGGATAAGTCATTACCGTATATCGCTCCAGGATTTGAAAATGTATATGTGATATACCGCAAATTACCAAAAGAACTGACGGCATTGAAAGAATATGAATATGTTGGAATCAGACCGGAAGAAGCAAATAGAATATACAGTACCCGTGTAAAAAATCATCTTGACAAACTGGTGGTTTTTGCTCCCGTGACCTTTGCTGACAAAGAAGGTTTTGCTACACACAAATTATTGAGATGTATCGACCTCAATATAGTATTGGGCAATCTGAAGGAGACGGATTGTGCTAAAAAAACTGAAGTGATACGACCTCCTGAAAAGATAGAAAAAGCCTTTGCTGCATATCCGGAAATAATTGATAATACCCGCAGATTGCTATCGGATTGTAGTATTGAGATAAAGAGTACGCCTCTGAATAACCGGCGACATTTTACGGGCAGCAAGGATGATGATTTCAAATTGCTGCGAAAACTTGCATTCAACGGATGCAAGAGTAGATATGGTAGCGATAACAAAACGGCTATGGAGCGTACACTAAAGGAATTGAAGGTGATAAATACTCTTGATTTTGAATCTTATTTTCTTATCACATGGGATATCGTACGGTATGCTCAGACTTCGGGTTATCATCATGTCGGACGTGGTAGCGGAGCCAATTCGATAGTGGCGTACAATCTGGGTATCACCGATGTCGACCCTATAGAGCTTGACTTGTATTTTGAGCGTTTTATCAATCCATATCGTAGTTCGCCACCTGATTTTGATCTTGATTTCTCTTGGGACGAGAGGGATGATGTTACGGATTATATATTCAAGAGATATGGCAAGGAATATACGGCTTTGCTTGCTACGTACAATACATTCAAGGGCAAATCCATTATCAGGGAATTGGGAAAGGTTTTCGGATTGCCCAAAGCGGATATTGATGTCATAGTGGATGAGCCCTTTGCTACAGAAAAGCATCACGAATTTGCAAAATATATATTTCACTATGGCAAAATGCTGGAAAAGATGCCCAATTACCTATCGATACATGCAGGCGGGGTTATCATAAGCGAAGAGCCATTGAATTATTTCACCGCATTGAAGATGATGCCCAAGGGATTTCCTATTACGTATTTTGATATGTACGGAGCGGAAGATTTGCAATTTCACAAATTTGACATACTCAGCCAGCGCGGGCTGGGACATATCAAGGACGCTATCAAACTGATAGAAAAAAACAAGGGTATAACGGTAGATATTCACAAGGTGGACGAGATAAAGCGGGATGAGAATGTCAGGAGGCAATTGGCTTCGGGTGAGTGTTTGGGATGTTTTTATATAGAATCTCCGGCGATGAGGGGCTTGTTGAAGAAGTTGCATTGTGACAATTATATACAACTGGTAGCTGCGAGTTCGATTATAAGGCCTGGAGTAGCCAAGTCGGGTATGATGAAAGAATATATCAAGAGGTTTCACAATCCGGATAAGACAAAATACCTGCATCCTGCATTCAAGGAACATCTGAGTGAGACATTCGGAGTGATGGTGTATCAGGAGGATGTATTGAAGATAGTGCATCATTTTGCGGGATTGGATTTGGCGGAAGCGGATTTATTGAGGCGAATAATGACGGGTAAAAGGAAAGATTCGGATGTATTTTACCGATTGCAAAAAAAGTTTTATGAAAATTGTAATAAACGCGGGTACAGCAAGCAACTGACGGATACCGTATGGTATCAGATAGCGAGTTTCAGTGGATATTCGTTTAGCAAGGCGCATTCGGCGAGTTTTGCCGTGGAGTCATTTCAGAGTTTGTATCTCAAAACGTATTATCCTGTGGAATTTATGGTAGCGGTCATCAACAATTTCGGTGGTTTTTATCATACCGAAACTTATGTACACGAGGCAAAGATGGCGGGGGCGAAGGTACATCCACCTTGTATCAACAATAGCGATTTGCTGACGGATATAGAAGGAGAGGATGT
>JALSPK010000152.1 GCA_026986005.1 Saprospiraceae bacterium | reverse complement strand
GTTATAACAACAACCTGAGAAGTATTGAGATAGGTACTTAAATCAATATCGCGGTCAATTAGTCCTTGCTTTTTATTAAAAGCAGACTTTTGATCCAAATATATTTCCTTAAGTTGTTCTATTGTCATGATCTTTTGTTGCTAATAAAAGGTATCGCGTTATTTCGTTTGTTACAAACGAATGATTATATCGATGTAAAGTGCAAAGTGCAAAGTGCAAAGTAAATTGGCTATCGTGAGTTCGGTTACTTTGTACTTTTGCCTTTTTCCCCTTCGACAGGCTCAGGACGGTGCTTTGTACTTTTTAGTTAACCACCTCCCAGTAGCCTCCTTTATTAGGACCAATGCGTTTGATGATATTTTTCTCCTTTAGTTTTTTTAGTTTTTCCTTGGTAACAGTTGTCCCCTTATTTATTCTTTTAGCTATTTCCTTGATTGTAATGTGTTTATTATTATTAATAGCATCAATTATTATTTTCTGGTCGCTTTTCTGGTCGCTTTTCTGGTCGCTTTCTTGGTCGCTTTTCTTTTTATAGAGAATTACTTCAAAACTATTTTCCTTAATATTAAATTTAGGAGGAACAATTCCATATTGCTTACAAATAGTAAAAATTCTTTTAATCCCTGAACCATAACGTTCTATTAAACCTATTTCTTTAAAGGCCTTGGACAACAATTTATTTCTTGCCTTGGGCTGATAGTCGAATTGCAACAAATCTTTTAAGGAAAGTCCTCCGAATAATCCTCCCGGATTAAAGAATTCAATTCTATCATCATAAATTTTGATTACACTTCCGGAGCTGTCTCTATAATCTCTGTGAATAATCATATTAATAGCAATCTCTCTAATGGCTTCCAGAGGATAATCGTATCGTTCTTGGCGTTGCGGTTCCCCTGTTATTATAAACTCAACCATCAAATGCTTTTTTATAAAAGCCATTATGCTGTCTAGTTCGGTAAATACATCCGTATCTAAATTAATACTATCAATTATTTTTGTAGGGCTTTTAAAACGCCCGATTTGCACATCGCTTACAATGCATAAATCTTTTACAAAGAGAATATAAGCACCAAAAGTTAATTTATTGTTTCTTAAGATTTCGAGTTTATTAAGGAAATTTAATGGTGTGTAATCAACTTTTCTGTCATTCCATTTTTCATATTCATCAATATATTTTTTGATTTTATCAATAGAAATATGCTCCAAACTATGATTTGGATCAAGATAATAATCCCAACTGGTATTAATGGTCTGAAGATGCAAATTTGACAATTCATCAAGATTCATCAAATGATTGGAGTTCACTACCCTCTTGTAATACTTATCTTTAAATGCAACAGGTTTTATAGGATATTCAATAATAGAAAAAACAACTATTTCTTTTCCTTCAACTGATAGAATATCCGTATCGCATACAATTTGAGGTTTTGTATTTTGTTTTATCTCATTAACCCACTTTTGAACCGTTTCTTCCGTTATGGTAACCCCTGTTACCCTTTTATCGTTTTTAACCCCTATAATCACCTTTCCTCCCCTTGTGTTGGAAAAAGCAACCAAAGTCTCAATTACCGATTTGGAAAACGATTGCTTGAATTCCACGGTTTCGCTTTCGCCTTGGGCTATTATGTTGGTTAGTTCTTTTGAGGTCATGGAGAGTGCAAAGTTCAAAGTTCAAAGTTCAAAGGATAAAGTGCAAAGTGCAAAGTGTGAAGTGCAAAGTATAAAGTGCAAAGTTTGAGGTAAATTGGCTATCGTGAGTTTGGTTACTTTGAACTTTTGCCTTTTGCCCCTTCGACAGGCTCAGGACGGTGCTTTGAACTTGTTACTTGCTTGATACGGCTTCGCCACGGTCAGTCCCATGTGGTCTGTCCTATCTTAATACTTCAAAAATCGTGCAAATTTACTTTTTTTCTTGTTAAAATCTATTAATATTTTTTAAAAGATTAATTTATTTTTTTAACATAAAGAAAATAAACATGGTTGAGATTTGGTTTTTATCGCTTAATGTATCTTAATGTCTTAATGGTTTTAAAGTGCAAAGTGCAAAGTGCAAAGTTTTTTTACATTCAGAAATTAAGAATCCTTGAGATTTGGCTTTTATCGCTTAATGTATCTTAATATCTTAATGGTTTTAAAGTGCAAAGTGCAAAGTGCAAAGTTTTTTTACATTCAGAAATTAAGAATCCTTGAGATTTGGCTTTTACTACTTAATGTATCTTAATGTCTTAATGGTTTTAAAGTGCAAAGTGCAAAGTGCAAAGTTTTTTTACATTCAGAAATTAAGAATCCTTGAGATTTGGCTTTTGCCGCTTAATGCATCTTAATGTCTTAATGGTTTCAAATCTTAAAGTGCAATGTTCAATGTTTTTAACATTCAGAAATTAAGAATCATTGAGATTTGGCGTTTACTACTTAATGTATCTTAATGCCTTAATGGTTTCAAAGTTTAAAGTGCAATGTGTAACGCATAAAGTATCATATTTACTTTGTGTAATCGTTGTTTAACTTTAGTTTGGCGACCCCGGAAGGATTCGAACCCTCAACCCTCAGAGCCGAAATCTGATATTCTATCCAGTTGAACTACGGGGCCAAAATATTTCTGCAAAGTTAATTTATTTATACATTCAATAAAACTATTACATTATATTTTTTACTTCTTTTATTAACATTTGAGCGAATTCATTTGCTTTTTCTTCCGAATCACTTTCTGCATACACTCTTAAAATAGGTTCTGTATTAGATTTTCGGAGTTGTACCCAACCGTCCTTGAAATCGATTTTCAATCCATCCTCATTATTTATCTGCTCGTCTTTGTATTTTACAGCAAGCTTTGAAATAATTTCATCTGTATTAGTATTTGCAGATAGCTGAATTTTATTTTTACTAATTACATATTCAGGATAAGTAGCTTTAAGTTCACTTAGCATCATTCCTCTTTCTGCCAATAGTGCCAATACAATAACAACACCGACCAATGAATCCCGTCCATAGTGCAAATCAGGCAATATTACTCCACCATTGCCTTCTCCTCCAAACACTGCATTGACTTCTTTCATTTTATTTACGACATTGACCTCCCCCACTTTTGAAGGGAAGTATTTTCCACCATATCTCTCTGTTATATCCTTTAAAGCTCTACTTGATGATAAGTTTGAAACTGTATTTCCAACTTTTTTACTTAAAATGAAATCAGCAACAGCTACTATTGTGTATTCTTCACCAAACATTGTTCCATCTTCGTTGACAAATGCCAGTCTATCGACATCAGGGTCTACAGAAATGCCCATATCAGCTTTTTCACTTACCACTTTTTCTGATAACTCAACCAAATGCTCAGGTAGTGGCTCGGGATTGTGTACAAAGTTACCCGTCAAATCGTCGTTTATCGAAATAACATCACAACCTAAAATCCTCAGTAAAGGAACAATAGAAATAGAACCGGTTGAATTAATACAATCAACTACAACTTTAAATTTCTTATCTTTAATTTTATCAGTATCAACGTAAGGTAAGTCAAAAATTTTATCAATATGAATATTGATATACTCATCATTTTTTTGATATGAACCGATTTTTTCCAATAAAGCAAATGTAGCTTGAGATTTTTTTATATAATCTAAAACTTTTTCTCCTTTTTCAGGTGAGATAAATTCTCCTTTTGCATTCAAAAACTTCAAAGCATTCCATTCTTTTGGATTGTGACTGGCTGTCAGTATTATCCCTGCTCCTGCATTTTCTTCAGCAACAGCAATTTCAACAGTAGGTGTGGTTGAAAAATCAAGATCAATAACATCAAGCCCCATACTCATCAGAGTACTTACTACCAATGCGTTTACTATTTCTCCGGTCATTCTGCCATCTCTACCGACAACAACTTTATTTGGTACATCTTCCTCCAAAATTATTTGAGCATAGGCAGCAGTACATTCAACTATATCAACTGGAGTAAGATTTAATCCGGGCTTTCCCCCAAATGTGCCTCTAATCCCTGAAATTGATTTTATTAGTGTCATAATTCATATTTAATACTAATTGAAAGTGCAAAAGTATTAATTAAAACCAAAATGATATCTTCTTTATGATTAAATTTCGATAAAATATTAAATTTGTTTAGATTCTGTATCAACTGTGAAAAATTCGCAAATTTCGGTTTTGTTCTTTGTTCTTTTAATTTTTACTTACCTTTGCAAAAAAATAGAATTTAATGGGTAAAATAATCGCAATAACCAACCAAAAAGGAGGTGTTGGTAAAACCACAACAGCTATAAACTTAGCTGCTTCTTTGGGCATATTGGAAAAGAAAGTCCTTATAATTGATGCCGATCCACAATCAAATACAACTTCAGGTCTTGGCGTAAAAGAGGATGATTTCAATTATTCATTGTATGATATAATGATGCAAGGAGTTGACGTTTTTGATTCTATAATTAAAACAGAAGTACCCAACTTAGATATGATTGCTTCAACAATTGATTTGGTCGGTTCCGAAGTGGAACTAGTCAATTATGAAGATAGGGAGTATGTAATGCGAAAAACAATTTCTCCGGCACGAGAAAAATATGATTATATTATAATAGATTGTCTGCCTTCATTGGGGATATTAACAATAAATTCATTAGTTGCTGCTGATTCGGTGATCATTCCTGTCCAAAGTGAATATTACGCTCTTGAAGGATTAGGAAAGCTAAAGGATACAATTAAAGCGGTAAAAGATTCATATAACCAAAACTTGGAGATTGAAGGTATTTTAATCACAATGTACGATAAAAGATTGCGACTGGCTCAAATGGTAGTAGAAAATGTAAAAGAAATAGTGACAGACCATGTGTTTGAAACAATAATCAATCGCAATTCTAAAATAAATGAAGCTCCAATGGTAGGAAAACCGGTTATATTGTATGACGCATCTGCTGTTGGATCCAAAAACTATCTAAATTTGGCATACGAATTGCTAGTTTTAAATAATGACAAGCTTTAATCAAGTAATTTTTAGCTTAGTTTTATTATTCATTGATTTATTAAGAAAACAAATATGAAAGAAGATTTAAGAAAAGGTCTAAAATCACTGCTTAAAGATATAGAGAAAAAAAGCTCTAAAGAAAAAAAAGTTGTTGTTGAGAAATTAAGCAATACTATCTCATTAATAAAAATAGAAAGCATAGAATATAATCCTTTTCAGCCAAGGAAAAAATTCAATGACAAAGAACTTCAGGAACTTTCTGATTCTATAAAAACACTAGGTCTTATACAACCTGTTACTGTTAGAAATATTGGCGGTGAAAGCTTTCAATTAATATCAGGAGAAAGAAGACTTAGAGCTTCAAAAATGGCAGGACTTAAAGAAATCCCTGCATACATTCGCATTGCGGATGATCAGGCTATGATTGAAATGGCTTTGGTAGAAAATATACAAAGATCTGATTTAAACCCTTTAGAAATAGCTTTTGCTTATCAAAGATTAATTGATGAATGTAAACTAACTCACAATAAAGTTGCGGCACGTGTTGGTAAAAACAGAAGTACGGTCACCAACTATCTAAGAATACTTAAACTAACTCCATCAATCCAAAACGGGATAAAACAAGAGTTGATAAGCATGGGACATGCCAGAGCTTTAGTAGGTATTGAAGATTCCTTCTTACAAATGAAGCTATTTGATGAAATAATTGATCGAAACCTTTCTGTTAGAGCATTAGAAAAAAGAATTTCTGATATCGCTAATCCCAAAAAATCAGAAAAAATAATTGAACCAAAACTGGACCCAAAATCTAATGCAGTCAAAAAGCAATTATCAAAATTTTTCGAGTCAAAGGTCGATTTAAAACGAAATAATAAAGGTGAGGGTATGATATCTATAAAGTTTTCGTCAGATAATGAACTAAATGATATATTGGAAAAAATTGGTATTATTTAGCTCCATCCGTTTTCTTCTCGTGCATTAGATTATTTTCTTTTATAAATAAAGCTAGTTCTCTGCCATTAATTTCTGCCATTTTTGTATTGGGATGACCATGACCTCCCCTATAGCTTGAATCTAAAGTTTTGGTTTGATTAAACATGTATATCCCATTTGATTCTCCCCCACTCTTCTGTACAATATATTTGATTCTATCTTTAAAAATCTGTGTTGTATTCATAGGACCTGTCAGACAAATTATTCTAGCTTTGGGATGATAACCTCTTAGTTTTTCTATAAAATTAATATAAGCCTCTTTAAAATTTCGGTCTGTAGTCTTGTCACAATGGTGGTCATTTGTCCCAAGGTTAACAACAATGACGTCAGGACTGTACAAGCTGTGATCATATTTATTTGTACCTTCAGCTTTTTCATCAGCAAGATATTTATCATAGATACCGGGAATTGAATCACCTGCAGAGCAAGCATAATTATAAATAACACCCCGACCTGAATATGCCACTACTACATATTGTGTGTTTAATATCCTTGAGCATACAGCTCCATAGGCTAAATAATTATTTTCATAAATAGATGTAAAACCTCCTGTTGGACTATCTTCATTGCCATAGCCGCAAGTGATTGAATTTCCTACAAACTCAATCTTTTTTTCAGGTAATTTGTCTGCTTTCAATAAATCACCATCTATTTCAAAACATAAAAACTCAACTTTCCCCAACATACTTTCTGTACGTTTAGTTATCTCCAGTTCATGAATTCCTCTAAGCAATTTATCAACACATACCTGATTTATAGTCGTATCTCCAAGTTCAAATTTCTTAATGAATTGTCCATCAACAAAAACATTAAAATAATTTGATTGCGAGTTAGTTCCTCTATAACCTTTAAACTTTGCAATAGCTGTTGTACCAATGAATTTTACTTTAATTGAGATCCCGGGAAATGCAAAAACAGGCCTAAGAGAATCCGAAAAGTCAATTCTACCCTGATATTGAATTTTACTGTTATTGGGGTAGTATTCAATAAATTGTTGAGATAATAATGAAATACCAAGTAAAATAAAAATGCTGATAAAAATCGTTTTTTTCATATCGTATTTTAAAGCAATGTTTTTATAATTTTACAAATTTCTTCACAATCACTCTGTTTTTTATTATTATTCTGGCAAAATAAAATCCTTTTTTCAGCTCTTTAGTTGAGAGAGTAATCGTTTCTTTCTCTTCAACCAATCTTTGAGCTATACATGTTTTTCCCTTTATATCAATGATATCAACTTCACAATTTGCTCCATAGTTTTTGATATTTAACACTTCCAAAACAGGATTTGGATAAATCATAATATCATTTTCTCCAACCGTTTCAACTGCAGTATTATGATCCAAAACAAATTTCAAAAGCGGTCTTTTGAATGATCTGTAATTGTCTGCCGAAACTATTCTATAATATGAATCTTTTACTTCATTTTCTACGTCAACATTCAGCCTTAAAAATAAAAAATTATTGCCATGTGCACCATTTTCATATTGCTTACTCAAATAACTAAGAAGATTGTCAGAGGTCGAAATGTCAGATTCAATATAGCCCGGAGACATCGTTTGTCCAATAAAGTTATCACTCAATGCCATTCCCAATGCTTCATTACCCCCGTATTCACCTTGCCAAAATATATTTTTCTTTATTAAAGATTTTCTTTCGTAATCCATGCCATACATATCAACATTGCCCGTTGGGAAACCTACTCTTTTATCATAATACAAAGATAAGTTGATTCCAATAATCTTTTTATCCGGAGGAGTAGAAGGTATTTTAAAAACAAGTACTCCGGATAAATCAGTTTTACTATCTGTACCTCCAATTTTCAAATATTGACCATAGCTCCACTTTTTATTATTTTTGTTCGTAATCTCTTGGTCAGCACTTACTCCGCCTGCATATATCGTAAAATTATCATTGTCAAATACAGGAGTTGATATTGAAACAGATTTAACTTCAGATTTATTTCCTGCCAAATCTTCAGCATACACTCTAAATGTATAGTCATTATATGAATACAAATCAGTAATCAAACATCTAGGCTCACTCACAATTATCTCCTTATCTTCATATACAATGTGATAATATTTTATTGCATCCTGCACTGCTTCCCAACTCAATTTTGCATGTGTTGGACCAAATTCATCGACTTTAACTTCACCTACCATAGCAGGAGCCTCAAAATCTCTAATAGAAGCACCTTTTTCATAACAACCTAAATCGATATTACCAATATTCCTAATATAACCTTCAATATCATCATATGCTCCATCTTCTCTTTCCCCCCTGTCAACAGCGACAGTATTTGATTTTAATCGAAAATCCCATTTACTGTAATCGACAAAAATACTATTAAAATGCGGAGACGTATAATTATGGTCTATATCTCCAGGGTCTTTCAAGCCTTGAGGGGCAGGAGGTGAAGTATCTGTAAATGCACCACTAATATTATTGCGCACTAGATTTCCGGTACTTTTCAGGCTACCCGCTGTTGGTTTTGTTGACCAGATACCAATCCATGGATCTCCATTATTGTATATTTTAAATGGATTTTTGACAACTGTATTATTAACGATTTTACAGTTCCTTGCGCCCAATAATGTAATCCCGTGCTGATGATGTATTACCAAAAGATTATTTTCCACTACCCAATCTTCAGCAAATCCATCAAAATCCACTACCCCTTGCATTATTTTAGTCTGTAAAGGTAAGTCCGGATAACTGATATCTGTTATTTGATTTCCTTTGAATACTATTCCAACTACCGGATTGCCTACTGTCCAGCTTTGAAATGCATCATCATGATTGCCTCCGGCATCATAATAGTCAAAAACTACTGCATTTTTTATTTGGTTGAATGAAAAAGTATTGTAATTACCCAAACCGCGCATAGCATCTCCGCTAAAATTTGTAACAAGATTATAAGAAACGTAATTATTTTTACCAAATATAGTTACCGGAAAATCTGTATTAAAAATTCTGTTATTTAAAAACGAACAGTCTTTACCTGAGCTTCTGATACCATCCCCGGCATAATCATCCCAATCTTTAGTTTTCGGCCAATCTGTAATTTTTAGTGTACCATAGATTTTACAGTTTTTTACAACAATATTTTTCGTCCCTCCGGGAATAGTCACGTAAATCCCTTTTTCTTTTTTATTGGAAACAGCAGGAGAAATTTTCATTCCCTCAATAGTCCAGTTTTTTGCAAAATTAAACCTAAGTTTTTCAAATTCAGGTGTACTCCCTTTTGCTGCAACCACATAGACCATTGATGTGTTAAATTTAGAAAAATCTTTAATGCCGTAATTACCATCTTTCAAATAGATTACTGTTTCACCGGAGAAAACAAAACCCGTAGCTAATACCTTGTCTAACGATTTAAAAGGTTGAGAGATCGAACCGTCATTTGAATCATCTCCATTTTTAGGATCGATATATATCAAATTGTTCCCAGGATCGTTTACAACCAATTTAAAATATTGCGTATGCCGAGCTCCTGTATCCTCTATTTTTGAAGTAAGACCAATAATATACGAACCTTTATCTCCACTAGTAGGCTCAAATACAAACTTTCCGTCTCCCTTTACAAAATTAATCACTTTGCCAAATGAAGGTAAATCAATCCCTGTGAATACTACATCTTTTGTATTATTCAAAGTTGAAAAATAAACCTCCATTCTCGAATTGGTGAACATCTCCTGATTGTTTATCCTAGATACAACAAGGCTCAAACTTTGAGCAAAACTAAAGTTCGATATCACAAAAAAACATAAAACTAACACAAAATGTGTCTTAAATTCTTTAATCATCTAATATATTTTTATCTATTTTTAATTATATTTATCTATAATAATGTAAAGCTAATATAAAAATTCGTATTAAAATGCATAAAAAAATATTTTTTACAAATTTTTACACAATCGTTTGCATATATTTATTTTTTAGTATAACTTCGCCAAATAAATGCCTATCTTTAGGGCGTTTTTGTAAAAAAATCAAATTGATATGTGGAAAAGAAAAATCATGCCTATTTTGTTTATATTAATGAATTTAGCAATATTTTCGTCGATTAATGCCCAAAACAAAGTGGTAATAGAAGGAGTAGTAAGAGATTCAATGACAAAAGAAGCCTTAATAGGTGCGACGGTTTTGATTTCCGGTACAAATAATGGAGGAGTTTGTGACCTCAACGGTCATTACAGAATTCCATCCGTTTCACAAGGAAAGATAGAATTAACCGCCAGATACCTCGGATATAAAACTAAAACTATAATAATCGATATTAACAATAGTAAAAAATATAATCTTAACATTGACTTAAAGCTTGTAGGCATATTGGGTGAAGAAGTTGTTATTACCGCTCAGGCACAAGGGCAAATTTCAGCAATAAACAAACAGCTTTCTTCAAACACAATTACAAATATAGTCTCTGCAAAAAAAATACAGGAGATTCCTGACGCTAATGCTGCCGAATCACTAGGTAGGCTTCCAGGCATTTCTATACTGCGTAGTGGAGGTGAAGGTAGTAAAATTGTAATAAGAGGCTTGGCTCCAAAATTTAATAAAATCCAAGTAGAGGGGGTAAAAATGGCATCAACAGGTAGTGATGACAGGAGTACCGATTTAAGTATGATATCTCCATATATGTTGGAGGCTATTGAAGTATCTAAAGCCGCAATGGCCGATAAAGAAGCAGATGTTTTTGGAGGAAGTGTAAACTTTGTTCTTCGAGAAGCCCCAAAAGGAAAGAAGTTTGATGCGCTGATACAAGGGGGCTATAGCCAATTATTCAACAATTTCAATAATGGCAAACTAGTCTTGGGAGGGAGTAAACGTTTTTTTAATAATAAGTTTGGGGTTTTTGCTCAATTGGATATAGAAAGAAGAAATAGAAGCTCCTATGAATTAAGAGCAGGCTATACTAATATCACTGTATCAAATCCAAGTCCGGATAATCCCATTGATGTTTCATTGGCTAATCTATATCTTCAACATATTTCAAGAAAAATTAATAGAAATGGAGGAGCTGTTGTAATGGACTATAAGTTGGCTTCCGGATCGATAAAATTCAGTAATTTCTTTAGCGCAATAGGAAAAGATATTTTAAGTAGATATGAAGATTACAGACCAAATTTTTTTCAACATCTTTATGGATTGAGCAATAGCAAACAAAATCTCAGGGTCATGACAAATGCCCTTTCTTTTAAAAATTCATTCGGTGCTTTGACCTTAAAAGGTGGAGCCGCATATTCCTTTTCTGATAATTATGCCCCTAACAATGCAGTTTTTAGTGCAATTGAAAACAATGCATTCGATGCTGATCTTGATATTCAAAGTGGTCCGTCTTCAGTATTATCAAAGGCGAGAAACAATCTAAAAAATGCAAGAGTTTTGGAAATATCAAAAGACAGCTTTTATGTAAAAGAGGATGAAGTTTCATTAAATTTAAACCTTGAATATGTCTACAATATTGGCAAGCATATAAATATGACATTAAAGACAGGTGTAAAATATAAAAAGCTTAACAAAGAATACGATAAAGAATATGATAGGATACCTGTTTCGTGGGCCGGTCATGGCAAGAAAATCAGAAAAGCAATTATTGAAAAATACCCATGGATGAAACAATATGTTAGTGCAGAAGTAAGCAAACTTCCATATTTCCTCTTTGTTGATAGTACTTATAGCAAGAAAGAGTTTCCCGGAGGAGATTATTATATCCAAAATGTACCAAAAACAGAACTTACAACGGAAATATTGGATTTATCCGAAAATTTTTATTTCAAAGATTATCAGAAATCTAACAAATTTGATTATCATGGAACAGAAGAATACAAAGCTGCATATATAATGGGAACGTTTAATATTGGTAAGACTCTTACGTTCATCCCGGGAGTTAGATATGAACTGAATACAACAAATTATACAGGCAATAGAGGCAATAGTTCTGTTATGCTTTGGAATGAAGGATATGCTTTTAACGACACTACGGTAACCAGACAAAACTCATTCCTTCTACCGATGATCCATTTAAAATATAAACCGGTAAAATGGTTTGATATACGTTTAGCATTTACTCAAACTCTTTCAAGACCTAACTTTAGCCAAATTGTACCAAAATGGGACATTCTTGACGCTTCAGTAGAATGGAACAACCCTTACCTAAAACCGTCATTTTCGACCAACTATGATTTACATTTGTCTTTTTATCAACATAAACTAGGACTATTTACGATTGGAGGTTTCCATAAAAGCATTGAAGACCTGATATACAATACAGGAAATGCAGTAATACTAGACCCTAAAGAATTCGGACTACCTTCAAATCTCAAAGGAAGACCTGTCACAAAGATTATCAACAATAAATTTCCAGCTAAATTGTGGGGCTTAGAATTGGAATGGCAAACAAGATTTTGGTATATCAATAATTTCTTAAAAGGATTTGTTTTAAATATAAACTATACACATACTAAATCTGAGGTACAATACCCAAAAACTGAAATAAAAAAGAAATTTATTCAAGAACCACCTTATCAAATTACTGAAAACATAGATACTTTCTACACAGACCGATTGATTTACCAACCAGGAGATATTTTGAATGTTACTATAGGATATGATTTCAAAGGATTTTCTACAAGGCTTTCATTTCTATACCAAGATGATATATTCGCCTATACTCACTTCTTCAAGGAATTAAGAGGGGTCTCTGATAAATATTACAGATTAGACTTGAGTATGAAGCAAAAATTACCGTGGAAAGGATTTGAAATATTACTAAATATTAGTAACTTGAGCTCTTCTGTGGAAAGAGACATTAATGTATCAAGAGGTTTCCCCATGAAAGAGCAACATTACGGTATTACCATGGATGCAGGAATTAGGTACAGATTAAAATAAAAATTATTAAAATTAACTATTAAATTATTAGAAAATGAAAAAAACAATATTACGCCTTCTTAGTATGCTCTTGTTAGTATTGCTACACATGAGTACCTATAGTCAGGCAGATACGGTAATTGTACCCACTACAGTAAATGGAGAAGCTCTTGGAGCAATCAATAATTTTATTTTGGGAGATACTACTGCAACAGGGGAAAGAAATAATCCAGAGCGATTTTACAAACTTGAAAGAAATAAAATATATTTTCTTAATGGTGAATTTCATTCAGATTTTTTCCTAAGACTTATTGCAGACGAAGCAGATGCTGATAATAAGCCACCTATCGTTGCTTCAACCACAGGAGCAGATGGAAAACCACAATTAATTCAGTTCAAAGTATTGGGTGACGCTTATATAAAAAATATAATGTTTCAAATGACTCCTCCCGGAGGAAATGGAGAATCAAATGCATCTTTTTTCTTAGCAAAAGAAGGTGGCAACTATTATTTTGATAATGTCAAATGGGAATGGGGACTATGGATGCAAGTCGTAGCTGTAAAACCTGTAAACAAAATAGTAGTAAGAAACTGTTATTTCAGAAATCCACAACACAAAACAAATATATACAATGGTAGAGGTGTTGGTTTTAATCTCGAAAATCCTGCTGATACTGTAATTATGGTTAATAATACATTCTTTAATATGAATTCATTCGCATTTGTAGCAGATCAGGGATCAATCCCACCCAAATATTTCCTCTTTGACCATAACACAATTGTCAACGAAATGAAATGGCCTATTCACTCCTATTGGCTGACAGAAGCTCATGTAACAAATAATTTGTTCTACAATTGCCATAGCTTTGGAGAGAATTCTGAAGATAAAGTAGGCCAAGATCCAGATAAATTGATTTATGGAATTATCAATATTTCAGGTATTCCGTCTGAAATCCTAACAAGTCATAAATTGAAAGAAAACGAAAGAGTTTATGAGCTAAAGAATAACGCATATTTTTATTCTCAAGAAATTTACGATTATTGGGATTCATATAAAGATAAAGGGGTGAAACAAGAAACTTGGATGAACACAAGAACAACAGCTATGTTTGCAAATGATACAGATTATCCGAATTTGATCGAAGAGAAAACTTACTATATGAATCCTGGACTTAAAGAAGCTGGAACAGGTACGGTTGAGATGGTAAAATGGATGAAAAGAAAACGCGATTGGCAAAATAACAGGTATTGGGGCTGGGATCCCGATGGAGATAAATTTGCTGTTCAATGGCCTTTTCCTGAAGATTTAACTTATACTAATGACACTTTACTCCGAGGAGCTCAAGGAGGTTTTCCGGTTGGAGATTTGAATTGGTATCCGGACAAAAAAGCCGAATGGTCTGTTTGGGAACCATCGGGAATAAATGAAATACCTTTTCTGAAAAACAAAAACATCACAATTGATAATGTGTATCCAAATCCATTTGAAGATAAGGTTTCAATTAACTTTAGCATAAAAAACTCTTCGCTAATACAAGTCGATATAATTGATGTAAACGGGAATAAAGTAGCTGAACTATTCAATGGGACAAAAAAAGCGGGACATCATATTACTACTTGGAATATATCCGGAAGTAATTCAAATGTTAATCCAACAGGATTGTATTTCTACCGAATCAAATCCAATGGAACTGTTTTGACCGGAAAAATACAACATGTAAAATGATTATTTTATAAATTTTATTGATAATATTAACATACTCTAACGAAGCCAAAAGGTAGCACTATTCAGTATATCTTTTGGCTTTATTTCATTATTCTTTTAAATTAAACTCTAAAAATTTTCATCAAATCTAATTTTAATTATTACTTTTGTGCATCTCAATGGGATCTTAGCTCAGTTGGTTTAGAGCGCTGCCTTGACAGGGCAGAGGTCATGGGTTCGAATCCCTTAGATCCCACTTAACTTTTTCAGTGTCTGTCTATAAAGTCATTAAAATTTAAAATTTCTAAAAAAATATCATTTCTCCTTGTTATTTTTAAAGTTTTTGATATAACATAAAAATGATAAAAAACGGTTTTTTAAACTCCTAATACCAAACCGCCATTAAGAAACTGATTATAAAAAGTTTGTTTCTATTTCACCCTCTTGATAGAGGTTTGGTATGAAAAAACATACATCTTTGAATAAAATATTATTATGGAAGTAGAAAGATTTGAATTTAACCCATTTAGGGAAAATACATATATCCTTTACGATAATAGTAGAGAGTGCGTAATTGTAGATGCCGGATGCAATACAAAAGAAGAAGAAAAAGTACTGATAGAATTTATTGTAAGAATGCAACTTACCCCTAAGTATTTACTGAATACTCACACTCATATAGATCATATTTTAGGTAATAAATATATTAAAGATAAGTACAACCTAAGCCCGCATTTTCATCAAAAAGATTTGTTTATTTATCAAAACAGCATTGATATAGCTGTAATGTATAATCTGTCTTATTCTTTTCTTGATGCTCCCTATGAAATGCTTAATGATAATCAAGAAATATTTTTTGGAAACACTACATTAAAATGCATTCATACTCCCGGACATTCTCCCGGCAGCATATGCTTTTATAATGAATTAGATGCTATTTTGATTGCAGGAGATGTATTATTTAGAGAAAGTATCGGTAGAACTGATTTGCCCGGAGGAAATCACAAACAACTACTTGCAAATATATCAGAAAAGTTATTTACACTTCCTGACAATGTAAAAGTTTACCCGGGACATATGAGTAGTACAACGATAAAACACGAAAAAATGTACAATCCATTTTTTTAATAAAAGGAATCAGCCCCATACCAAAGCTGATTCCATAAAAATACAGTTATTTACTAATGCCTTTTCCTTCTTTTTATCGTTGTCTTTTTAGTTTTTGTCACCTTCGTTCCTTTTTTGCCCTTTTTAACTTTGGTAGTTTTTGTTGTTTTTTTCTTACCTACAACTTTATTATTCCTATTTTTGACGGTAGTTGTTTTAGTCGTTTTCTTAGCTCCGTATACATTACCATTCTTAGTTTTGACGCCTACTTTTGTTGTTTTTGTTTTAGTTTTTACAACAGTCCCTTTCCTGTTCCTTCTTACAGATTTCTTCTTAACCACTATAGATGTACGTCTATGAGGCCTATATATAGCATGAGCCCTATGTACTCTTAGAGTGTGTACCGGTCGATAATGCACATTGTACCTAATTCTTCTTTGATGAAAAACTCTCCAAGGATGTGGTCGCCATGGTTTCCAATACCTAGGATACAAAGTCCACCGCCAAGGTGATACCCAAACGCGATAACGAGGACCGTAAATATAACCGACAGCCGGCCAAGACCAAACATTAACAACTACAGGTTCGTAAGTTGTTTTATGAACAACTACTACCTTGTTTGTGACGGAACTCACAGGTTCAACAATTATATCTGAACCATATAAATCCTCATCTCCTATTATTTGTAGAACAACCTTATTATTTCCTGTTTTTTCCATTTCAATTACTGCAATATCCTGAGATTCATTCTCATTGATATCAACTTGCAGCACGATAGCATGACTTTCTCCTTCGGCAGCGTCATTCACTTTAATATAATCAATATAACCATCTTCATTTAAGTCTAAGTTGCTGACATTTGAATTTGGATCATTTATTTTTTTTTCAAAATATTCTAGTGTATTTGATTGTTTAAACATTTCCAAAGCTCCTTCGAGACTGAAATTATCTCCTAGCATTCCTGTACTATCGACTTTTGAACTAGCATTCAGATTCATTTGAGAAAAAAGTAAAACAAAGAATAAAACTACAGACATTTTTTTCATTTTCATCAATTTTAAATTATATAATATTTTGCTTATACTAGATTGTTATAAAATTTTATATTACTTAATTTCTATACCGTTTTAGTATAACATCATCAATATAGACTTTTACAAATATAAAAGGTTTAATTAGTATCTGTCCATAAAGTCATTAAAATTTAAAAATATTCTTTTTGCGATATCATATAACTATACAGATAGAATCATTTGGACTTTCTATCTCAAGGTTTTGGATACAGAGAATACACCGAAGTTCAACAATCTTGACATGTTTTATACAAGTTAAACTTATTTATTTGCTATTTTGTAGTATCTTTGGTGTTGAAATAATTTCTTTTACTATTTATCACAAAAAAACAATTGTCATGAAAATAAAAATTTTGTTAGTTTTACTTCCATTACTATTTCTTGGATTAGTCTCTTGTAAAGATAATAATTCAACTTCTGAAAAAGAATCAAAAGCTACGACAACTAAAGAAAAAGAAATCGTTCCCAAAGTTAAAAATGAAGTTCAAGTAGGTGAAGAAAAGCTTGTATACAAAGTCAGCCTTGGAGTTTTGCCCGATTTAGCGTACAAAGGAGAAGGAATGAAAGTTGCAAAAGTGCATAAAGACAGGCCGGGGTTTGTCGGAGGCTTAAAAGATGGTGATATTATAACAGAAATAAACGGCAAAAAAATCAAAGATTTGATAGAATATACAAGATCATTGGGGATTTATAAAAAAGGTGATTCGGTAGAAATAACAATAGACAGAAACGGAAAAACAGTTAAAACTAAAATTGTTTTTGATTAATACTAATAATTGTTAATAGTGGTGAGATATTTAAAAATATCTATTTTAGTTGTAGTAATATTTTTACTTAAACCGGGGTCTCTTTGTGCAACACACAATAGAGCAGGTGAAATTACTTTCATACAAACCGGACCACTAACCATAAAAGCAACAATTACTCTTTATACTAAAACTAGTAGTGTCGCAGCAGACAGGGATAGTATTGTTATTTTTTGGGGTGATGGCACAAGCGAATTTCTACTTAGGGCAAATGGCTGGGGATATCCACAGCCAAACGACGTAAAAATCAGCTACTACACTGGAAGTCACACCTTTCCTTCTAGAGCCAAGTATACAATGTCTATGCAAGACCCCAACAGGATTGCTGGAATACTCAACGTGAATTTTCCTGACAGTGAGGCCATACCATTTTATTTGGAAACGACATTTTCATTTTTAAACACCCAATTTCAAGGTGTAAACAATTCGGTTGTCCTGCTTCAACCACCCATTGACATCGGATGTATTGGAGAGGTTTTTAAACATAATCCCAATGCTTATGATATAGACGGGGATAGTATCGCTTATGAATTAATCATACCTCTTCAAAGTGAAAACACACCCGTTTTGGGTTACAAATGGCCTGACGCAATCACACCCGGGCAGGATAATAAACTTATCTTTGATAACAAGACCGGAGATATTGTATGGGACAGTCCTCAAAAAGCCGGTGAATACAATATTGCATTTAAAGTCAATGAATACAGAAATGGAGTATTGATAACATCCATTATAAGAGATATGCAAATTCTAATATTGGACAACTGTAAAAGCAAACCGCCTATATTAGATATACCGGAAGACCTTTGTATCATAGCGGGAGATACATTAAGCCTTACTATTACAGCAACCGATCCAGATTCTGGGCAAAAAGTACTTATTAATGCTACCGGAAAGCCATTAAACTCAATTTTTGGAAAAGCTGTACTTGAAAATAATAATATCTTTCAATTACCTCCCATTTCTTCATTATTTACATGGGAGACTACTTGTGAACAAATAGAAAAGACGTATTATCAAGTTATATTTAAAGCAATGGATAATTCATTATCGGAAAATTCAGGTTTAATAGACTTAAAGGCTCTTAAAATTAAAATATCCGGAGATTCTCCTAAAAATCTCAATGCTTTTTCAGAAAATAATTCTATTAAACTGACATGGGACTATCCTTATCCTTGTATCAATTCCATAAATGGGTATTTTAGAGGTTTTTCAATTTGGAGAAAAGAAAATTCAAATAATTTCAAAATTGACACCTGCTCACCGGGGCTTGAGGGTAAAGGCTATAAGATCATTAAATACCTTACTGAAGATAATGATGCTATTAATTATTATTATATTGATACAAAAACAGAAAAAGGTAAAACTTATTGTTACAGAGTTCTCGCAGAGTTTGCTCATACTACTTTTAACGGATTTCCGTATAACCCAATCCAAAGTCTTGCTAGTAATGAGTCCTGCGAATATGTGCCGGATGACAGCCCATATTTGACCAAAGTTAGTGTATTAAAAACAGACAATGCAAATGGAAAAATAGAAGTAAATTGGATAAAACCAGATATTTCTATTTTTGATACAATTAAATATCCACCTCCTTACAAATACCTTTTATTAAGAGCTGATAGTCTGAATAGCATAGATTTTACGAATGTAACCGGTGCTATTTTTGAATATAACAATTACTATTCTCAAGACACTATGAGATTTATTGACGATAATTTAGATACTCGCAACAAGCAATTTAAATATATTGTCAAACTTTTCTCAAATAATATTTTGCAGTCAATATCAAGAGAGGCTTCGTCAATTTTCCTGGTTGCTGAGGGTAAAGACAACAAAGTAGATCTTAGCTTCAGCACAATAACTCCTTGGACAAACCACGAGTATTCCTATTTCAAAAAAAATAACAATACCGGTGAAATGGAGCTAATGGCAACAACCAAATCTCAAGAGTTTACAGATACCAATGTCACCAATAATATCAATTATTGCTATAAGATTGTCAGTATCGGCAAGTTGGGAAGTAAGCCATTTATTATTAACAATTCGTCACAAGAAACATGCATAAAACCGATAGACAATGAAAAACCCTGTCAATTAATTACAGAAGTCTTCAATGATTGTTCTGAAATAGGTAGTAATACTGAAATTGATATTAAAAACCATATTTCCTGGAGTTTTCCCGAAGATTGTAAAAGCAAAAATGATATTAATAAATTTGAAGTTTATTATTCTAATTCAAAGGACAGTACTTTTATTCTACTTTATACTATTGATGATCCTTCTCGTTTTGATACCAGTCACCTTTCCATTGAATATGCAGGTTGTTATTATGTCATAGCAATAGACAATAATGGAAACAAAAGCAATATTGGTAATATTGTCTGTGCCGAAAACTGTCCATTGTATGCACTCCCTAATACATTTACTCCAAACGCTGACACATACAACGATTTATTCGTACCAATAATAAAAAGACATATAAACAGTATCGACTTTAGAGTCTATAGCAAAGCAGGAAGTCTAGTTTACTCTACTACTAACCCTGAAATAAATTGGGATGGAACTACTTCCTCAGGTAGCCTGCTAAAAGCCGGAACATATTACTATAAATGCGATGTTTTCTCCGGAACATCGAAAATAAAAGCATTAAAAGGATATATAGAGATTATTTATTGACTCTCCTATATTTCCTAATCATTTCAACAGCATTTTTAACAATGTTTTCTTCTGTGATGCCATATTGTTTGTACAAAACAGAATAAGGTGCTGAAGCTCCAAAATGAGCTATACCGATTATTCTACCCTGCTCACCAACATATTTAATCCATGATGAAGGATGTCCAGCTTCAATTGCTATACGCAATTTACATTTTGGATACAAAACACTATTCTTGTATACCGTTGATTGTTTCTCAAAAAGCTCGAGTGATGGCATGGATACTACCCTTACTTTTATTCCTTTTGCATTTAGCTTCTTTTTAGCATTAACAGCGATTTCTACTTCCGATCCGGAGGCTATCAATATAATCTGAAACCCACTATCTTGAGTTAATACATACCCCCCTCTTTCTGCCTTATCAGCATTAGCAAAAGCTCCTCTTTTTCTTATATATGTAGGCAGATTTTGTCTTGATAAAAACAGATTTGTCGGACCATCGTGTCTTTTTAAGGCCACCTTCCATCCAATAACTGTTTCATGTGCATCCATTGGCCTAAAATTAACAACATTCGGTATTAGCCTTAATGATGCTAATTGTTCGATTGGTTGATGCGTCGGCCCATCTTCTCCCAAACCAATTGAATCATGTGTCAAAACAAAAATGGACTGCAATTTCATAAGTGCTGCCATTCGCAATGACGGTCTAAAATAATCGGAAAAGACCATAAATGTACCACTATAAGGAATCAAACCGCTAAATTCTGCGATACCGTTCATTATCCCTGCCATGCCATGTTCTCTAATCCCAAAATGAATATATCTTCCTTCTCTTTCTTCTTTTGTAAACACCTCAACATCCTTTGTTTTAGTCTTATTTGATGGGGTCAAATCAGCTGAACCCCCAATTAATGAGGGGATCTTGTCAAATATTCTGTTTAAAACTAATAAAGAAGCAGAGCGAGTGGCAATACTTTCAGGAAATTCAAAATTATTTAAATTAAAAATGCTCTCCTCAAACTCTTTATTCAAAATTTGGTTTAACAGCTTTGATTTTTTCTTTTTCTTTTTGTTAAACTCCTCAAATCTTTTGTACCAACCATCGTAGCTTTCTTTATTTTTATCGACAACAGAAGTTGTTAATTTATACACTTTGTCATCTACAAAAAATTCTTCTAATGAGATGCCAAGATTCTTTTTTGTCAATTTAATCTCTTCTTTTCCCAATGGTGAACCATGAACATTACTCGTTCCTGCTTTATTTGGACTACCATACCCTATGATAGTATTGCAAATAATCAATGTTGGTTTTGCTTCTACACCAATTGCAAATTCTATGGATTTCCTTATATTTTTATAATTATGCCCATCTACACTTATCACCTCCCAACCATATGCTTCAAATCTTTTCTTTACATCATCATCAGATGACAAGTTAAGATTACCGTCAATAGTAATGTTATTATAATCATAGAAAACAATTAGCTTATCCAATCCCAAATGTCCTGCAAGAGAAGCTACTTCATGTGATATACCTTCTTCCATATCTCCATCGCCTACAAAAACATACGTATGGTTGTCTATAATTTTATTTTTCTTAGTATTAACAAGTTCTGCTATGTGACTTGAAGCAATAGACAAACCTACCGCATTTGCAAAACCCTGTCCAAGCGGTCCTGTGGTTGTTTCTACACCGGGAGTATGTCTATATTCAGGATGCCCGGGTGTCTTGCTCCCCCACTGCCTAAATTCCTTAATATCCTCAATACTTAAATCATACCCATATAAATGTAGCAAACTATAGAGCAACATGCTTCCGTGACCACCTGACAAAACAAATCTATCTCTATTTAACCAATTTGGATCTTCAGGATTAAAACTTAAAAACTCAGAAAATAAAACAGACGCCACATCTGCCATTCCCATTGGCAATCCGGGATGTCCTGAATTTGCTTTTTGAATAGCATCTATTGACAGACTTCTAATCGTATTCGCTATTCTTCTTAATTCTTTTGATTTCATTATTATTTTTCTTTAAACTTTTGACTTTTACTTTCTCCTTTAACACTTCCTTGATTAACAAAATTTACTTAAATAATCAACCTAACTCCTCCCAATTCTTCAATTTTAAAAGGAAACTTATTACTTGGTGAACCGATAAACATAAAGTTAACCGGAATATTCCATTTTTCAGAAAGGCTTTTAATCAATTTCGGCGTAAACACTCCCTTCTCAACTACAAATTCAACATCAATTTCAGGGTATTCCTTGTCGAGAAACTCTATCTCCTGATAAATATTTTCCGGTAGCTCCTGCCCGTCTGGTAAAACAGTAACTATTTTTAATTTGCGAGTATGTTCATTTTGTCTAATATAAAGCATGACCTTGTTTAATGTTGCAATATTATCACCTTTAGTAAAAAACACAAACTCCTGATCATTTATTCTGTCAACCATTCGTTGTATTTCTTTATCAGATCTTATTGCAAATGCACGAATAGGATCAAAAACAGAATCAAGTGCATATAATAAAAACCTCAGTAGTATTGTCCTATTAAGCATAATCAAAATAAACAAAATTGAAGGTATAAAATAATACAAAAACACAGTTAGATTACTTGGTAAATCATTCTTCGGAGGCATAAATACATTTCCTAAAAGTGCAATCACCACCGCCAATATAGCAATAAAAACCGCAAAATAACTCGCTCTTTCAGGTCTGGGCAATTTACTTCTTTTCACCTTTAATAATATATTACCTATACCAAACAAAGACATTACAGATAAAAATGATATAGTATAAACTCCGGCAAGCAACTTAACATTTCCTTTGGTGATCAACAAGACTGATACCGACAATATGAAAAACATAATAATAATTCTATAAGAACTACCTCTTTTATTCTTCTTTAAAAAATACTGTGGCAAAATTCTATCCAAAGTCATACGTTCAAGTAAACCGGAAACACCAACAAAACTCGTAAGCACCGCCCCACTCAATACTAAAAATGCATCAATAGCAATAAGAGAAGCAACCCAACTACCTCCGACATGATTTGCCATCTCAATAAGTAGTGTATTCTGATAATCCTCACTTTGCAATATAGGCAAAGCAAATAAAGCTAGTGCAAAAACAGCCATTAATGGGTTAATAATACTTACTATAGACCACATATTTTTAAGAGTTTTAGGAAAAACTCCGGCTTCCTGTTCTTCAACAAAATTGGCAGAACTTTCAAAACCTGACACCCCTAACATAGAAGCTGCAAAACCTAGAAAAATAGCCTTTGTAATACTACCTCCTTCAAGAGGTAAATGCCAATTTTCAAAGAAAGTACCAACTCCATTTTGCATAAGAAAATATATAATAAATACGCTAAGGATAAGCAATGAACCAAGATGAAATAAAAATATACCAATAGCTACTTTTGCCGATTCCGAAATCCCCCCTATTACAAGTAACGCAAAAATACCAAGCAAGGTTATTGTTGCCGGAATTATCGGCATAACAGGTAATAGATGATGCAAATAATGTATAGCTTCATTGGCTGATATTACTGCAGTTGCCATATAAGACAATAGAGTCAAAGTCGCAGCTACAGAAGCCATAGACTTACTAGTAGTATTCAACAAGGCATTATAAGCACCTCCGTTTAATGGTAATGCTCCAACAACTTCTCCATAAATTTTCCTGAAAAGAAACAAAACAAAGGAAACGATCAATAGTGTTATCCATGCATATTGTCCTGCGAAAGCAATTGCTAAAGCAGACACGTACAATACGGAAGAGCTAATATCATTTCCACAAATTGCAGTTGCGGCTAATTCATTTAATTTCTTGTGAACTTTAATTTTATTATCACTCATTTGTTTTTAATTTTATAATATAGCAATAGTCCTTTAAACTAATTTTAAAACATCTAATCTGTAAAGGCTTCGACACAAATTGACATCCAAACAACACATATTCAAAAGAACAAATAATAACCCACAAAAATAATGCTTTAGACCGTTATTAAAAATTTATTAACAAAAAATAAAAATTTTATTTATTTTTCTTGATATTTTTAAAAATCACAAGTCTTGATTTTTAATAAAACAAAAATATTTACTAATTTCACAGCCAATATTAAATTATAACAATTATTAATTATTTAACAAAGGTATTACGAGATTGATATTTCATATTATATTATTAATTTCGTGTTTTAAAAATATGCAAATAAATAAAACTAATAGAATGCAAAAACAAAAAATCCTTATAACCGGCTCTAATGGACAGATAGGTACGGTACTGGGAAATAAATTAATTGACATTTATGGCTTAGATAATGTTATCTTAACAGATATTGCAGAAAATAACCATAAAAATGGGATTTTTGAAAAATTAGATATTCTGAATATTCCTCACTTCAAAGAGCTAATTAAAGACTATAAAATCACGCAGATATTCCATTTGGCTTCCCTGTTATCTGCAAGTGGAGAAAGAAATCCAATGAGAACATGGAATATTAATTTCAATGGGTTATTAAATATACTAGATTTATCTAAGGCTAATAATATTGAAAAATTATTTTTCCCTAGCTCTATAGCCGTTTTTGGAAATACTACACCTAAAGAATACACAGAGCAAGACGTACCTTTGGTTCCGGATACTGTATACGGAATAGGGAAAGTAGCAGGTGAGCTTTGGTGCAATTATTATGCAAAAAGATATGGATTGGATGTAAGATCTCTCCGTTATCCTGGAATTATCAGCTATGAGTCAATGCCGGGAGGAGGTACAACTGATTATGCCGTTGAGATATTTCATTATGCTGTTAAAAACAAGAAATATTCTTGTTTTTTAGAAAAAGATACAGTTCTACCTATGATGTACATGGAAGATGCTATCAACGCTACAATA
This sequence comes from Saprospiraceae bacterium, assembly GCA_026986005.1. GTDB lineage: Bacteria > Bacteroidota > Bacteroidia > Chitinophagales > Saprospiraceae > JADJGA01. The sequence continues at coordinate 5,457 of JALSPK010000152.1, read as the reverse complement.
CAACTAATGCAAGCTCCCTCTGAAAATATCAAATTGAGATATTCCTACAACTTAGGAGCTTTCAGCTTTTCTCCTGAAGAAATATACAATGAGATATTAAAACATATTCCTGAATTTGAAATTGAATACAAACCTGATTTCAGACAGAATATTGCCGACTCGTGGGTAAAGAGAATAGATGACTCAAGAGCAAGAAAAGATTGGGGCTGGAAGCCAAAATACAACTTTGAAAACATGGTGGAAGATATGATATTAAATTTGAAAAAATTATACAAAATTGCATCTAATAAAGAACAAGTTGGTTTGATAATTTAACTCCTATTTTATATTTTAAACAAACACTAATCAAAAGAATAAACATAAAGCAAATGAAAAAAGAAGATATTTACAAAGAAATTAGTTTAGAGCTGGAAGAAATCAAAGAGTCCGGACTATTCAAAACCGAAAGAATAATCAATAGCCCGCAAGGCGCCGAAATCACACTAAATACAGGGCAGAAAGTACTAAATTTTTGTGCAAACAACTACCTTGGATTATCTTCAAATAAAATTGTAACAGAAGGAGCAAAAGACGCAATAAACAGTAGAGGATATGGTATGTCTTCTGTTAGATTTATTTGTGGGACTCTTGATACTCATAAGGAGCTGGAAAAGAAGATTGCCAAATTTGTCGGCACAGAAGATGCAATATTATATTCCTCTGCTTTTGATGCTAATGGTGGTCTATTTGAACCCATTTTGGGAAAGGACGATGCGATTATTTCCGACACTTTAAACCATGCTTCAATAATAGATGGAGTAAGGCTTTGCAAAGCAAGAAGATACCGGTATATTTCTAATGATATGGAGGATCTAGAGAAACAATTGGTACTTGCTCAAAAAGAAAATGCAAGACGAATTCTCATAGCGACAGATGGAGTTTTCTCCATGGACGGAGTCATAGCCCAAATTGATAAAATCTGTGATTTAGGAGAAAAATATAATGCGTTGGTAATGGTGGACGACAGTCATGCTACCGGGTTTGTTGGTAAAAGAGGTAGAGGTAGTAGTGAACATTCAGGTGCATTTGGAAGACCGGATATTATCACAGGAACTTTTGGTAAAGCTTTAGGAGGAGCCTCAGGTGGTTTTATTGCAGCAAAACCTGAAATAGTAGAAATGTTAAGACAACGCTCAAGACCATATTTATTCTCAAATTCCTTAGCACCGTCAATAGTTGGAGCTACAATAAATGTCTTGGATAAATTGTCTTCATCAACAGAACTCAGAGACAAATTAGAGACTAACACAAAAAGATTTAGAGAAGGTATGACCAATGCCGGATTTGATATTGTTTCCGGTACTCATGCTATCGTTCCAATAATGCTATATGATGCAAAATTAGCTCAGACATTTGCAAATAAATTATTAGGTGAAGACATTTATGTTATCGGATTTTTCTATCCTGTAGTTCCTAAAGATAAAGCAAGAATCAGGGTTCAATTATCTGCAGCGCATAATCTTTTGCAGGTAGATAAAGCAATTAATGCATTTACAAAAATAGGAAAGGAACTTGGCGTTATTAAATAACAAAACAATAATTTATGAATTTCAAAAACAAAATAAAGTATCTTATTTTCTTATCAATAGTCTCAATTATCTCTTGCAAATCATCCAGAGTACATAAAGTGCTTAAAAACGTGACGTCAAAAGAAGGAAAGACCATTAATACCCTAATAGGGGATTGTATTGTAAAATATGACGCTTATGATAGGTTGTCAGGTAAACGAATTACCGAATTAAAACCGGAGGAGATATTTTCTTTTACTCATGATAAACTAAAACCGTATTTTACAGATAGACCTTTTCTTACTTGCTATGCCGGTTTATCTCGTAAAAGCTCAGAGTTTTTTCTTCTGCTAAAATTTATCGTGGATACAAAGTATATAAAAACAGGATATAATGGGATATCCAACAATAGTATGCTTAGGATTACTCTTATAGGAGGTGATAAGATATATTTGAAAAATATATTTAACAATCTGGGAACAAGAGATGTCGAGGGGAAAAATATAACTTATAATGGTATATACCCTATTTCAAAATCAGACTTAAAAACTCTTAAAAAAGTTGAAATAGATAAAATGGGGGTTGAATGGAATGGTGGAGTTGAAGAGTACGAGGTATATAATATTGATTTTTTAATCAAGCAATTAGAATGTTTAAATAAAATAAATGATAACTAACTATATGAAAAAGGTTTTAGTCGCAAACAGGGGGGAAATAGCAGTCAGAGTAATAAGATCATTGAAACAAATGGGAATTGTTGCCGTAGCAGTATATTCTGAAGCTGATAGAGATGCTCTTCACGTAAAAAATGCAGATGAAGCATATTTACTAGGTCCGGCTCCCTCCAATCAATCATATTTGTTGGGAGATAAAATAATTGAAATCGCAAAAGCAAATAATGTTGATGGGATACATCCGGGGTATGGTTTTCTAAGCGAAAACGCCGAATTTGCTACAAATGTTACTAATGCAGACATAGAGTTTATCGGACCAAAACCCGATTCAATGCGCTTAATGGGTGATAAATTAGCTGCAAAAGAAACAGTAAGCAAGTATGATATCCCGATGGTTCCCGGTACTGATAGCGCACTAGTAGATATTGAAGAAGGTATAGAAGTAGCTAAACTGATTGGATTCCCAATATTAATTAAAGCTTCTGCCGGAGGAGGTGGTAAAGGAATGCGCATAGTCGAAAAAGAAGAAGACTTTAGAGAACAATTAAAAATGGCGATTAACGAAGCCAAATCTGCTTTTGGAAATGGTGCTGTTTTTATTGAAAAATACATCACATCACCGAGACATATTGAAATACAAATTCTCGCTGACAAGCATGGTAATTACATTTACTTAAATGAAAGAGAATGTAGCATACAAAGAAGACATCAAAAAGTAATCGAAGAAGCTCCTTCCGCTATAGTGACTCCGGAAATCAGAAAAAAACTAGGAGAAGCTGCAGTTTATGTAGCAAAGTCTTGCGATTATATAGGAGCAGGAACTGTAGAATTTTTAATGGATGAAAAACTTAATTTCTATTTTCTTGAAATGAATACAAGACTTCAGGTTGAACATCCTGTAACGGAATACATCACCGGATTAGATTTAGTTGAAGAGCAAATTAGAGTAGCTAGAGGAGAAACACTTCGTTTTAACCAAAAGGATATAGCTTTAAATGGACATTCTATCGAATTGAGAGTTTATGCAGAAGATCCCGAAAACAATTTCTTGCCAAGTATAGGAACACTTGAGACATATGTTGAACCAAAAGGTGATAATATCCGAGTTGACAGTGGATTTGAGCAAGGGATGGAAGTCCCAATCTATTACGACCCTATGTTGTCAAAACTAATAGTATATGGTAATGACCGAATTGAGGCTATTAACACAATGCTATATGCCATAAGAAAATATAAAATTAAGGGACTAAAAACAACTTTGGACTTTGGTGAATTTGTAATGAAACACAACGCTTTTGTTTCCGGTGATTTTGACACCAATTTTGTAAAAGAATATTTCACAAAAGAAGCTATTAAGGAAAATATCCAAGAAGAATCGACAGTAGCTGCTCTTTTTGCTGTAAAGCATTATATGAAAAACCAAAAAAAAATAATAGAACCTCTTCACGACCACGGTGCTTGGTGTGGTCTCAATGATTAACAAATCAAAATAGAATGAAATGCTAAAAGTTTTATCACCATTTGACAATAGCTTAATAAAAGAAATCCCTTTAGACAATGCGCAAAAAATAGAAAATGCATTGGCTCAGGCTTACAGATTATTTCATAACAGATCAAAGTGGATTCCACCTTATATAAGAATTGAGATATTGGATAAAACAGCAAAATTGATGTCAAGCAGAATTGATGAATTGACTATTTTAGCCGCTAAAGAAGGAGGAAAGCCATACAAAGACTCTAAAGTTGAAGTCCTAAGAGCTATCAATGGAGTAAAAATAGCAATGGAATCCATAGCTCAATTGAAAGGAGAACAGATTCCTATGGGTTTAACAGAGGCTTCACAAAATAGAATGGCATTTACTACAAGAGAACCAATCGGAGTCGTGGTTTCAATAAGTGCATTTAATCATCCTTTGAATTTAATCATTCACCAAACAGTAACTGCTATAGCTGCCGGATGCCCCGTAATAATAAAACCGGCATCCACTACCCCGCTTTCGTGTTTGAATTTTGTCGATATATTAAAAGAAGCCGGCTTACCCGATGGATGGTGTCAACCGATAGTCTGCAAAAGCAAACTAGCTCAAAAACTAGCTACTGATCCAAGAGTCAACTATTTATCATTTATAGGCTCTTCCAAAATAGGATGGTATCTACGGTCGCAATTGTCTCCGGGTACACGATGCGCATTGGAACACGGTGGGGTTGCGCCTGTAATTGTGGAAAAAGATGCAGATTTATCTAAAATGATTCCTGCATTAGTAAAAGGTGGATTTTATCATGCAGGTCAGGTATGTGTCTCAGTTCAAAAAATATTTGTTAACGAATCTATCATTGACCGGTTAACTAGTGATATGATAAAAGCAATAAAAAAGCTAAAGATAGGAAATCAATTAGATAAAGAAACCGATATAGGGCCTTTAATCTCCCCGTTAGAAGTAGACCGAGTAGAACAATGGGTAAATGAAGCCGTTGATGCAGGAGCAAAGTTACTCGTAGGTGGAAAAAGGATATCTGACACCTGCTTTGAACCAACAATTTTACTTAATCCTGATACAAATTCAAAAGTATCAACTGAAGAGATTTTTGGTCCGGTAGTCTGTATTTATACATACAAAACCCGAAAAAGCGCCATAGATTTAGCGAATAGTCTAAGCGTTCATTTTCAAGCTTCCGTATTCACAAAAAACCTAGACATCGCATTTAAAACAGTACAAAAACTCAATGCATCTGCCGTAATGATAAATGATCATACTGCATTTCGAGTAGACTGGATGCCATTTCAAGGCAGAGACACCTCCGGTATTGGTACAGGTGGCATTCAATACTCAATGCATGAAATGACAAGAGATAAATTAATAGTTTTAAAATTAGAGTCTTCCTGAGCTATCTACCATGATGCCGTCACCAATGCAAGATAAGGGCAAACTCCTATGGAACTGCTTTTGTCGAAAATAAATTTGTGACAACTTTTAGGACTTGAAAGCATGCGATAGCATGATTTCAAAGCCGGCTTAAAACCGCTTAACTTTATTCACAGTTTCGTCTGTCCTGTGTCCTTTGAACTTTTGCCTTTGAACTTTTGCCTTCACACTTACCTAACCACCGTCACATCTCCTGCCTTCTCTATCTTCTTGCCTTGGTGTGTAAGGAATACTGCATAGTAAACGTATACTCCCGGATTTACCGGTTTACCTTTGTACATACCATCCCATAGCTCAATGTCGATATTATTT
>JALSPK010000151.1 GCA_026986005.1 Saprospiraceae bacterium | reverse complement strand
TTGAGCAATATCAAATGATCTAAGCATTCCCCTTCCAGATTCGATTCTCCTTCCGATAATTTTGTACCATATACGCGATAAAAATAATCACCCTGTGAATTCAAATTTTCAAAGATATAATCCTTATCAGTTTTCCAAATATAGTTAATTAGTTTCCCTGTTGTATCCTTTGAAATTTTCTTTATTTCTTGTGCGTCAATATGATTTGAAATAAAGATAATCAGCAATAAATAAAAAATTCTTTTCATAATTAAAATTTAAGTTTTATAATTAATTACATTTAACATCATCTGCATTGTAAGTGCAATTTGCTTCGGAATTAACAGAAAAATGAATATGGTCGGTATGTCCGGCTACTTCATAATCTTCTCCTAATTTCTTTTTTAATTTTGGTCCAAAATTTTCTCTAATGCCTGAATATTCTTCTAAGCATTCTTGCATTTTGTTTACAACTTTCAATTCTTCATCATTCATAAGTGCCATTTTTTTACCATTTATCCTTGAAAAATCAATTGCCAAAGCTTTAAAATGATTACTTGTCTTTGCATGAGTTCCATTTGTCGTTGCTGAAATATAAATACTTGTTATATCAAAATCTTTAGATACACATTTTAACATCTCAACTAAAGCATCAATTAAGCAAACTGCAACTTCTTGGTCAGCATTATTTCCAAAATTCACCGTAATATTTGTATTGTCATTTATTTTTATACAATTTGGTATATTTTCTTTTTCACCAGAATAATCACTATTAGAAATATCAATAGCGTCTTCATGTGTTTTATTGTAAGCTTTTTCCACCTCCTTATCAAACTCATCTTGATCATTGCAATTACTAATAGAATAATAAATATCTTCATATTCCTTAACTGTTAAATCTATACCATATTTATTTTTGAAATTTTCCAAGGCATCAATACATTCTTCACAATCAGGAGTTGTTTTATCCTTTATATGATTATAAAAATCATTCCTGTTTTCTTCATCAGCAAACGTACTTTCATTTTTATCTCTTGCACATTGAAATATTAATGAAAGAATCAAATCATATTCAGAAGCTTTTCCGTATGAACACGGATCATTAAATATATTTATATCAAAATCTTCTGATGATTGTAGAATCTCTAAATTTTCCATTACACAGTTATAATTGGGGGTATTTTTCCATACTGTTTTATGATATCTCCAATTATTCCAATTATTATCATATTTACCTCCATTACCTCCATGGCCTGTATAACCTCCATAACTACCACCATTATTATTTTCATTATCCGGAACATTAAACCATCCTGTAAATTCGGACTCATCAATTATTCCAGCAGATGAAAATAATTTTCTAATCCACCTTTTAAAATCTCTCAAAAAGTGAGATCTTCCACTTGCACTTGGACATCGAATTCCATCTCTATAAGTAAAGTTTGGTGTTCTTCCAAAATTCATCTTACTCATAATAGCCCCCAAATAAATATCATATATATTTTTAACTTCGGAATTATTATTTCTACTTTCAATCACTTTCCCTGTAAAATAATAGTAATCAGGTATTAAGGAATTCTCTTCATAAAATGAACTATCGGCAACATAAGTATGTATTCTAACTGAAAATGTAGATGCATTTTCTTTTTCTAAAACGAGTTGATGCCTATAATATTGTGTTAAATTTAATGGGCTATTAGTGACCTCATATATATAAGCATTTTCACCAAAAATTTGTAATTAAATACCACTTTGCCAATCTACATTGAATTCAAATGGGGAAAGTTCCTTGATACTATCAAGTTGTGATAAACTATCCCTTTTTGCATTATACCAATAGTAAAATTCTTGTTGAATTCCTTCCAAATTAACATTTGAAGACAAAGAATCATTTCTATCATCCAGTTTGTGATCGTTAAAAATCTTTGCGTCATCCTTCTCGCACCCACTAAAATACACACTCATGCCAATAATTGATATGAAAAATATCGCAATAGGTAAAACTCTGTAAATTGCTGTTTAGCTAAATGGGGGGGGTAAATGTTTTTCTAAAAAAATT
>JALSPK010000150.1 GCA_026986005.1 Saprospiraceae bacterium | reverse complement strand
ATTTTAATGATTTTATGGACAGGCACTAATTAATAACAAAAAACTATGAAAGCGATGATATTTGCTGCCGGTTTGGGCACAAGATTGTATCCATTGACTAAGGATAAACCAAAGGCATTGGCTCCATTTGGCAACATGACATTATTAGAATACAATTTGAAATATCTAGCATCTAAGGGTATAAGTAGTTTTATTGTTAATACCCATCATTTTGCTGAAAAAATCAGAGAATACTTGTATTTCAATGAGTATTTTGGTTTAGATATTCATATTTCACATGAAGAAAAATTACTTGATACAGGAGGTGGTTTAGCCAAAGTGAGAGATATGATAAATGAAGAACAAATTCTTTTGTATAATGTAGATGTAATCTCAAATATTGATATTGAAGAAATGTATCAATACCACCTCAATAATAAATCTGATATTACTTTGGCAACTAGAAAAAGAGAGACTTCGAGATATTTGTTATTTGATACTGATAGTAAAATGATTGGATGGAAAAATGAAAAAACAGGTGAAATCAAATCTTGTTCGGATGAGACATCCATCAAAAAACTTGCTTTTAGTGGTATAAGCCTAATCAACACCAATATTCTAAACAGTTTAGGTGAGATTGAGAAAAAGTCTGTAATTGATTTTTATCTCAAAGTGTGCAAAGACCATAAGATTTTATCATATCAGCATGATCAAAGTTATTGGTTTGATTGTGGCAGTACCGATAAACTCAATAGAGCATTCTCGTTTGTCAATATGCATATTTGACTATTTTGCCGCATTTACATCTTTTCCTAAGCCATTGTATTTGCGAGTTGATTTCCATCCCACGCTTACCGAGGGAGGATTAAGGGGCTAGTATTGCAGAACTAAATAGCCATTCCCTTTTCCCCGCCAGCAATGGAAATTTTCGATAAGTGGTCGGGAGACTTTTGCCTCGGGGAGTGATTAGTAAAGATCAGAAATTCGGGTGATTTTGTCCCGATTTCCCAGCGCAACGGAGAAATAGACTTAATAAATTATAAGGTTTGGGAAATTTAATACGACAATAATTTCAAATACATCTATATGATTTTTGGGAAAATAACACATTTTTTATAGATTTACGTTATAAAATATATTTGGATAAGAAAAACATAAAGTATGTACTTAAAAAGATTCCTTTTAATTCATTTATTTCTTATTGCATTGTTGAGTAATATTTTTTCACAAAATATTGCGGATAATAGTATTTTGGTTCAATTGGAAACCGGAATTAGCCCTAGGGCAATAACAGAAAAGATATTAAGGGATAATAATATCGTAGGTAAGATTTCGATAGAAAGAGTTTGCAGTACTCCTGTAAATATATGGAAATTCAGATTTGATAAAAGGAATCAGGACATTGATAGGTTTATATTATATCTAAGTAATGTCGGTGGGGTTGAAAAAGCTCAAATAAATCATAAGATAATTTTGAGGAGTATTCCGGATGACACAAAATTTTCAAAGCAATGGTCGCTTAAAAATACAGGACAAACCGGGGGGACAATCAATGCTGATATCGATGCTGATTTAGCATGGGACAGAACTACCGGAGGTGTTACCAAAAACGGAGATACTATTGTCATATGTATTATCGATACAGGGATAGATTCAGATCATGAAGACCTTAAGGATAATCTTTGGATCAATTATAATGAAATTGAGGATAATGGAATTGACGATGATAATAATGGATATGTGGATGATTACAGGGGATGGAATCCTGTGACAGAAAACGATGATATAGAAGGAAAGAATCATGGTACTTCCGTAGCGGGAATCATTGGAGCAAAAGGAAATAACGGCAAAGGAATTGCCGGTATTAACTGGGATGTAAAATTACTTATATTACCGATGTCAGGAGAGGAAGCTGATGTAATAGCTGCCTATTCTTATGTGTATACCATGCGCAAACTTTATAATGATACAAAAGGAGCAAAGGGGGCATTCATAGTTGCGACAAACAATTCGTTTGGTAAAGATAATAGTTTTGCCAAGGATTTTCCGATATGGTGCTCTATGTATGATTTGATGGGAGAGGTAGGTGTAGCTAGTATTGTTGCTACTTCTAATGCTAATACAGATGTTGATCTTTTTGGTGACATGCCTTCTACATGTCCTAGTGATTTTATTATTAGTGTGACAAATATGGATTTTAACAATAAGAAGTATTCCAGTTCGGGGTACGGCAGGATTAATGTGGATTTGGGTGCGTTTGGGGCCAATACTTATTCGACTAAAGGTAATAATGGATATGGGTTATTTGGTGGTACTTCAGCTGCTACTCCCCACGTAACTGGAGTTTTCGGGTTACTATATTCTGACAATAAAAAAATTGCAGACAATTGTGTTAATTATCCTGTTCAATCAGAATTGATGGTCAGAGATGCTATTTTGAACGGAGTGGTTCACAACAAAACTCTTGAAGGAATCTCAGTAACAGAAGGTGTGTTAAATGCAAATGAGGCATTGAAAAAGTTGGATAAATACGATGGAGATTGTTCACCCCCTGTTCAAATAAATATTGATACTATAGGTGGGGATATGTTTACAATAAAGTGGAATGATTACGATTCTCAATTCAAATACAATATAAGATATCGTGTCAAAAACGGTGTATGGATAAAAATAAATGATATAGAAAGTCCATTTACTCTCAAAGACTTGAATAGCTGCACAGATTATTATTTCACAATTCAAAAAATTTGCAGTGAAAGTTCGTATGGATTTATCAATCATGTGAAGACTGATGGTTGTTGTTTTGCTCCAAAAATAACAGAGTATAGTATCTCTGAGAATAATTTACACGTTGAATGGGAAAATATATTAGCTGCAAAAAAATATAGAGTTAATTACAAGTTTTGGTCTCATCCTATTTGGGATGAAATATTTACTGAAAGAAATCATATTGATTTGGATATTGATTATGAATGTGGTCAATATGCCGTATCATTACTATCTGTCTGTGAAGATTCATTGTCCGGTATTTCTAATAATATACTATCTGGAAAAGTTTGTGTTGAATGCAAAACCAATGATTATTGTAGTAAAAAAATTGACAACTTATCTGAATGGATAGAATCCTTTTCAATAGATGGTTTCAGTAATAGGAGCGGAGAAGATCTTGATGGAATTGGAAATTATACGGATTCAAAAGCTATTAAGTTGATTGGAGGCAATGAGTATGAAGTAAATCTTGAAGTTAAATACAAAACCGTTCATTATAATGATTTTATCAATATATGGATAGATATGAATTCGGATAGTTTGTTTTCAATAGATGAATTGGTTGCTGTTGATTCAACTGAAGAAAAAGAAAATATTACTTTTAGTTTTACTATGCCGGACAATTTAATAGTTGGAGAATCAACTCTAAGGGTCTTGTTGTCTGATAAAAGAAAAACATCTCCTTGCGATATTGATGATAATGACTATGGAGAGTATGAGGATTATTGTGTGTATCTTGACACAATATCTGATTGCAATGCTATCAAATTAGACATTGACACTATTGATGTTGGTATTGATTTTGTACAGTTGGGCTGGAATAACCCGGATGAAGTTTCTGATTTTTATATTACTATTTTCAGGGAGGATGCTCCTTTTGACAAGGTTGTTGAAAAGTTTATTTCAGATACTATGGTTATAATTGACGGCTTGGATAGTTGTACAAGTTATGAGATAAATATCGCTCCTTATTGCTCTGATATCGAACAAGGTATTACCAATACATTTGAAGCAAAAACACATTGTTCTACTTTGGTAGAGGAGTTTCCTCTGAACACCATTATAATTTACCCAAGTCCGTTAAAAAATAGACTTTATATCGATGGTTTAGATGGGGACAAAGAGATAGTAATTGAAGTTTTTGATTCATTCGGGCGCAGGATATTTTTTAGACAATATCACAATAGAACATCTCTGATTATTAATTTTAAAAAGGGGATTAAATCGGGATTGTATTTTGTAAAAATAAAACAGGGAAATAATTATTTTAATAAAAAAATAATTAAGATTTAGATGAAGTATTACAATTTTGCAGTAGTAGGCAATCCTATCTCTCACAGTTTGAGTCCTGTTATTTTTTCAGAATATATCAGAGACAACCAAGGATACAATTATACAAGAATACTATGTGATAATATTTCAGAAATTGAAGAAATAATAAATACATTTAAAATAAAAGGTTTGAATATTACAGCTCCTTTTAAAAGTGATATATTATATCTTGCGGATGAATTGAGTGATGAAGTTTTAACCTTGAATGTTGCAAATACAGTGATATATGCAAAAGATGGGGTGAAAGCATACAATACCGATTTTTATGGCGTGATTGAGCCCTTGAGCAAACAAAATGTACCTAGAGATAGTAAATTTTTAGTTTTGGGAGGAGGAGGAGCGGCCACCTCTGTAGTTTTTGCTTTAAAGAAAAAAGGCTTTTATGATATTTTAATTGCAAATAGAACAAAAGAAAAGTCGATTAGAATAGGAGAATTATACGATATTGGATTCACGGATCTGGAAAGTATTGGTGAAGAAGAATTTGAAGTTATTGTCAATACTATCCCTGTCAACTCTAAAGTATTTGAAAAGTTAAAACTCTATAAAGACACAATAGTCTTTGATGCTAATTACAATAATCAACCTTTAAAAAAAGCGGCAGCAGAAAAGAAATGTACTTATATAAATGGAATGGAATGGCTGATCGGACAAGGAAAGAAATCATACGAATTGATGACCGGTATCAAGGAAGGCGAAATAAGTATAAAGTTTGGAAATAAACAAAGAGTCTTGGATAAAGTCCGCAAAATATCTCTGATTGGACCAATGGGGGCATGGAAGTCATCAGTAGGAAAACATTTGGCTAAATTGTTAAATTATGATTTTTTTGATCTTGATTTTTTAATAGAAGAGAAGGAAAAGAAAAGTATAACTGAAATTTTCAAAGAAAACGGAGAGGGGTATTTTAGGGATATTGAAAATGAAGTCTTAAGAGAAATAGTAAAAAAAGACAAATTTATTTTGGCAACAGGAGGAGGAATTGTAAAGCAACCAAGGAATATTTCTATATTAAAAAATAGTTGTTGGAATATATTGTTGTATGCTTCTCCTGAGGAGTGTAAAAAAAGAATTAATATCGACAAGAGACCGCTATTAAAAGAAAAAGATGTACTAAAAGTATTAAAGAATATATTTGAGGAACGAAAAAATAAATATTTTGAGACATCGGATTTGATTATTAACACACAAGGGAAAACTTCTCTTGGAGTAGCAAAATTATTATATGAAGACTACAGTATTACCTTCGGCGTATAATGGAACGATAAAGGCAAATCCATCCAAAAGTGTCATGCAAAGAGTAATAGCAATAGCTGCGCTTTCTTCACGACCGACTGTGATAAGTAATGTGGATAAAAGCAAAGATTCCCTTGCTGCTATTGGTGTAATTAAAGCTATGGGAGCAAAAGTGGATATCACAGAATATTTTATAAAAGTGATACCGCAAAATCAACTTGTAAATCCCATATGGAATGTTGGTGAATCAGGTTTAAGCGCTAGGATGTTTGCCCCCATTGCAGGATTATTTGAGGAAGAGATAACCATCGTGGGCAAAGGAAGTTTATTGAAACGACCGATGTATTCTGTAATAGAAGCGCTTAAGCAGTTAGGTTTGAATGTTGAACACAATGATTATTTATTGCCATTGAAGATAAAAGGTAGGATTAAAAACTTTGACTTGAAACTGGATTTAAGCTCAGGTTCTCAACTTTTGACGGGCTTATTGATAGCTATGTCAAGGGCAGGTAAAAAATCAATAATCTCTGTTAAGAATCTAAAATCAAAACCATATATTGATCTTACATCCTGTGTTTTGACATCATTTGGAAATAGAATAGTCAATAATGATTATAAAAGATTTGAAGTAAATGGAGATTCTATTTTAGGGAGAGATGAATTTGAAGTTGAAGGAGACTGGAGTGGTGTGGCATTTCATCTAGTCGGGGCTGCTATAAGCGGCAGGATTGAGATCGCAGGACTCAATCCTAATTCAAAACAATCCGATAAAGCTATTTTGGATGTGTTGCATATGGCAGGAGCGCGAATTAAAATAGAAAGTAACACAGTGGTTGTTGAAGAGAATAAATTGAAATCTTTTGAATTTGATGCTACTGATGCGCCTGATTTATTTCCGCCTTTGGCTGCTCTTGCGGTATTTTGTGAAGGGATTAGCAAGATTAAAGGGGTGTCAAGACTAAAACACAAAGAGAGTGATAGATATAGCACAATAAAAGAGGAGTTTGAAAAAATTGGAGTTAAAGTTGAAAGACAAGGTGATTTTATGCTGGTGCATGGTGGCACGATACCGAAAGGAGCAAAAGTACATTCTCACAACGATCATAGAATAGCGATGATGCTCGGTATAATAGGGCTAAAATCTTCAGGAGAAATTGAAATAGAAAAATCAGAATGCATAGCCAAATCCTATCCCGGATTTTTTGAGGATTATGTGGTTTTGGGCGGTAAAACCAAGTAAGTAGATATTTTCCTCTCTTTCCGAGTTAAGACAAATACCGTGCAACAATGGGCATTCTTCTACCCATTCCAAATGCTTTTTTGCTCACTCTAAGCACAGGTGCAGTTTGATATCTTTTAAATTCATTGATATTTACCATTCTTAAGACTCTTTTAACCAATTTTTTATCAAATCCCATCTTTATAATTTCTTTTGGTCCTTTGCGTTTTTCTATATATTCAAATAAGATTTTGTCCAAAACATCATAATCTGGGAGGGAATCGCTGTCAAACTGATTGGGACGCAATTCTGCAGAAGGAGGTTTATTGATTATATGGCATGGAATTATAATATCGTCTCTATTGATGTATCTTGCGACTTCATAAGCTTCTGTTTTGTATATATCGGCTATTACTGATAGTCCTCCGGCTAAATCTCCGTAGAGAGTACCATAGCCGACTGCCATTTCACTTTTATTAGTGGTATTGAGCAAGATATTTCCAAATTTATTTGAGTACCCCATTAATAAAGTTCCTCTTGTACGTGCTTGAATATTTTCTTCTGCTACATTGAAGGGTAATTCTTTAAATAAGGGATTTAGCTTGGAAGTAAATTCTTTGTAAATATCTTCTATCTTTATAATCTCATAATCAATTTCCAAATTGTCACATAGATCTATGGAGTCCGTGATTGAATGCTCGGAAGAAAACTGTGAAGGCATCATAATTACAAATACATTTTCATTGCCAAGTGCTTCTACAGCTATAGCTGTTGTAAGGGCAGAGTCTAATCCACCGGAAAGACCTATAATTGCTTTTTTGAAACCGAGTTTGCCAAAATAATCTTTTACTCCCAAGACCAATGCATCATGGATTAACGCAATTTTATTTTTTTGTTGTTCAATGTTTTTACTGTTTTTCTTGACATCGTCCAAATCAAATGTTTTAATTTCCTCCTTGAAATAAACCATTTCTTCATATACTTCGCTATTAGGAGACATGACTACGGAACCGCCATCAAATATCAATTCGGTTTGAGCTCCAACGTGATTGATATAAAAGAGAGGGATATTGTATCTGTCAACATTAGCCTTTAGTACCTTTAACCTGATTTTACCCTGCTTGTAATCAAAAGGAGAAGCTGAGACATTAATTACAAAATCAGGATTGTATTTTATTACCTCATCCATAGGGTTGATGGTGTACAGAGGGTTTTCATTGCCCAGATTCCATAAGTCTTCACATATATTTAGAGCTATTTTTTTCCCTTTGAATTCTACGATACCCCATTCACTTGCAGGTTCAAAATAACGATATTCATCGAATATATCGTAAGTGGGAAGAAGTGTTTTGTGTTGCCTAAATTTTTCTTCACCTTCATATAAAAAGAATACAGAGTTATAGAGATCTTTTCCTTCTATAACGGGGTTTTTTGTGGGGGAACCAACCACAATGGCTATGTCATAGGATGCTTTTTTTAGTATTTCAATACTTTTATCAGCTCTATTTATAAAATCATTAAATTCTAAGAAATCTCTTGGAGGATATCCTGAAGTTGCCAATTCGGAGAATGCAACAATATCTGCACCTTGTTTTTTTGCTATCTCTACGGCATTTAGCATTTTGGCAGTATTCCCCTCAAAATCACCAATTATATAATTGAGTTGTGCTATTGATATTTTCATTGTATTTTATTAATTGAGCACGAAATTAATCAAAACTTTGTGGGAAATCAAAAGCTTCAAGGTTTTTTTCATCATAAACTTTATACAAAACTAATGGATCGCCTATATCAATTACATAATGTTTTATTTTTTCAAATTTCCCTTCTGCTTCATTCAGAATATATCCCGAACCTACATCATTAAAAAACCACGACAAAGTCGCAAACAATAAACATGAAGACGTAAGTTAGGACTTGAAAGCACGCGATAGCGTGACTTCAAAGCCGGCTTCATGAAAGGGACAACAACGAAAAAACTGGATATTTTAACACTTTCAGACAAATTATACTATATTTGCCCTATGGATAACCAAAATATCAATAATATCCACGACAAATTCTTGAAGTCGGTATTGTCCAATATCGAAGTGGCAAGGGATTTTTTTAAGACTTTTTTACCAAAAGAGGTTTTGAATGTCATTAATATTAACACTTTAAAACTTACTTCAAATAGCTACGTATCAGGTAAATTGAATGAAACTTTTGCCGATTTGGTCTTTGAATGCAAATTGAAAAACAGTGAACATAGCGCTTTAATTGCCATACTGCTTGAACATAAAAGCTATCCTGATAAATACTCTTATGTTCAGACTTTGGGATATGTCGTTGAAGGATATAAGGCTCAGATTAAGGCGGGAAAGCCATTAGAACCCATAATTCCTGTACTTTTTTATCATGGTAAACAAAAATGGGTGTTGAAAACCATCAAAGATTTAATCCCATATCTACCAAAAAATATTGAGAAATATATCCCGCAATTTGACATTAAATTTTTGGATTTGAAAAAATTCTCTGATGAAGAGTTGCTCAATATCGGTAATTCTTTTTTATCTTCAGCACTTACGATTCAAAAATACAGTCACACCCCAAGTGAATTGATAAAAAAGGCTGACAATATATTCGGGGCACTATTTCCTGAGGGAATGAGGAACTTTAGTAAAGTGTTATTTGTTTATTACTTACAGTTGGTGGAGATACAAGAGGTGCAATTACTGGAAATAATAGAAAATATACCCCTAAAAATTAAAAATGATTTTATGAGTACTTATGAATTAATAGAAAAAAAAGGTATTGAGAAAGGTATTGAGAAAGGTATCGAGAAAGGCATTGAGAAAGGTATCGAGAAAGGCATTGAGAAAGGTATTGAGAAAGGTATTGAGAAAGGTATTGAAAAGAATACTGTAAATGTAATATTACGAGGACACCAAAATGGCATTGGTATTGATATTCTTGCGAAAATCACCGGTTTAAGCACGGAAGAAGTACAAAAAATCATACGTGAGAATAGTAACTGATAGATTGAAAGAAGCTCTTGAAAGTCGCAAATAAATTTGCGATACCATTTACCCCCCACTTTAAAAGGTGTTTCAAATTTATTTGAAACAATAAACATGAAGACGTAAGTTAGGACTTGAAAGCACGCGATAGCGTTACTTCAAAGCCGGCTTTAAACAAGGTTTTAGACTTACTAAGTTTTGCTCACCCGCATTTGCTTAAGCGCTAACTTATACCAAACCGTTATCAAGATGGTGAAATAGAAAAAGAATTAGTTTTTGCTTACTCAATGAAAAAAATCTTTGCATAGCCTTAGCTATGGAAATATTTTTTGCAGATGAAGAAATAAAAAACAAACTTTTTATAATCAGCATATTGGTAGCAGTTTGGTATTAGCAAGTCGATGATTTTTATGCCACTCAACTTGCCAAGTCTATAAGTCTTGGTAAGTTTATTTATTATTTTTACAAACCTCAAAGAACACGAAAAAAAAACACTGAAGTAGTGCGGATCGATGCACTTCCTTTAGGAGGCTGGGAGGTGGTGTGTAGCCAAAAACCTCTTCCCCAAGGAAAATGTCATTTTCAACCTACCTTCGAGCAAAAAATCCCCCGACCTCTTTGCGGATAAAAGATGAAGCATTGAAAAAAAAATGATAAATTCTTGCTTTGTAAATCATAATAATTGGTTAATTTGCACAAAATTTTTAAATAATAGGATATGGATACGAGCTTACTTTCAAAAAGAGTAAAAGTCATGCCAGAATCAGCTACATTGCAAATGGCTCAAATGGCGAGGGATTTAAAGGAACAAGGTAAAGATGTAATAAATATGAGTTTAGGAGAACCGGATTTTGGCACACCGGAAGACATCAAAGATGCTGCAAAAAAAGCTCTTGACGATGGATACACCAAATACACTCCTGTGCCCGGATTACCTTTGTTAAGAGAAGCAATTGTAAATAAATTAAAGCGAGATAATAATCTGGATTACAACATAAATCAGATAGTTGTGACCAATGGAGCTAAGCAGGCAATAGCAAATGTTTGTCTTGCCATGCTTGATCCTGGAGATGAAGTTGTGCTTTTTGCACCTTACTGGGTCTCCTATGATTCTATTATTAAGATTGCAGATGGAGTACCTGTAGAAGTTTATGCGGGAATTGAGCAAGATTTTAAAGTAAATGCAAGACAGTTGAGGGACGCTATTACCGATAAAACCAAGTTGATATTGTTTTCTTCTCCTAGCAATCCTACCGGTTCGGTTTATACGTATGAAGAATATGAAGAATTAGCTAAAGTTCTGAAGGATTTTCCAAATGTCCATATTATCTCTGATGAAATATATGAATATATCAACTTTAGTGCAAATCACACATCTCTAGCTTCTTTTGATTTCTTAAAGGACAGGGTAATTATTATAAACGGCATGTCTAAAGGCTTTGCTATGACAGGATGGCGTATAGGGTATATGGCGGCTAATGAAGCTATTGCCAAAAGCTGTGTTAAAATACAAGGTCAGTTTACTTCAGCTGCCAATTCTATTAGTCAAGTAGCTGCTGCGTACGCATTGGATCATGGCATTTATCCCGAAATGTCTGAAAAATTTAATGCCAGAAGGAAGGTCTTTATTAAATTGCTTAAAGAAATCCCCGGTTTCAAGGTAAATGAACCATTAGGCGCTTTCTATCTTTTTCCTGATATTAGCTATTATTTTGGTAAATCCAATGGTGTTGATACTATTACAGACTCTGTAAGTTTTGCCGAAATATTATTAAAAAACGCATTAGTTGCAACTGTACCGGGGAAACCTTTTGGAGCACCTGATTGTTTGAGGTTTTCTTATGCTACATCAATTGAGATAATTGAAGAAGCAGCTTCAAGGGTTAAAACCTGTTTGAAAGAATTTAATATCAAAAAGCTATAAAGATGGTGGAAAAGGAAAAATCAAACACTTTATAGACATGCACTCATAATGGCTTCAAAATAGCTTTAAAATAGTTATTTAAAATATTCATATTCTCTTTTCTTGGAGTGAATATTTCAATCAGACAAGGTCTATCGTTTGATTGGTTTTCGAAGAATTTCGGTAATTGATCAATTAATTCTTTTTCATTTATCGCAGAGAAATAGTTTATGTCAAAGGCTTTTGCAATCTGCTCTACCTTTATCGAATGGTGCGCTTCAAAAAACTCTTCCAATTGTTTTGTTTTTGCAGGACCCGGTATAAACCTAAATATATTGCCCCCTTCATTGTTGAACACTATTATTTTCAAGTTTCCTTGGAGGTAATTGTTCCACAAAGCATTTGAATCATACAAAAAGGCAACGTCTCCAGTCACAAGTACTGTCATTTTATTTTGTGACAATGATGCTCCTGCTGCAGTTGAAGTACAGCCATCTATACCGGCGACACCCCTATTCGAATTGTAAATAATATCATGTCTTGAATCCATTAATTGCGCATATCTTACAGCTGTACTATTTGCCATTTGTAGGTTTACTTCTTTTGGCAAATTAGACATTATTATGCTATATGCTTTTAAATCTGACCAAGGAGCGTCTTTTAAGAAAATTTCATGTTTTGAATGTACTTCACTTTCTTGTAAAAGATAAATACTTTTAAAATTGCTTTTGCTCTCTTTTTTTCTTTTTATCATTCCCCTGAGAAATGAATTTATTTCACTTTTTATGTGTTTTGTCAATGATTTGTAAGTATCAACTATTTTATCTGATTCATCAATATCCCAATGTTCGGCTGGATTCCACTTTCTTATTAGGCTTTTGATTTTTTTTGATACGATATTACTCCCCAGAGTCAATAACAAATCCGGTTTGAATTCCTCGTTCTGTTCATTCCTGATACTCATTATAAACCTATCTATATTATTGATAAATCCGGGGGCATTTATATTGGAAGTAGTCTCTGTTATTACGATTACAGAAGGGTCATCTGATATTTGTCTAAGTAATTCTTTTAACCCATGTGTTTTTGGTAAAATACCTGTGAGGATTAATTTCTTTTTACTGTCATTCCAGATATTTGCAAGAGTGTCCAATGCCTCTTCAGACAAACTCGGTAAAGGTGAAATGTGGTTTATGATTTTAGTATTAGAATCACTAAATCTAAAATCATTTTCGTACAATGGCTCTCTCAAAGGGATATTTATGTGTACAGGTCCTAAAGGAGCTATTTGAGTTAGGTTTATAGCCTCATTGAACATTCTATTGTTGTACCAAAGTTCGTCCGGATGATTGGTCTCTTGAAATATTTCAAAGCTATGTTTTATAAAATTATTATAGATATCTGCTTGTCGCATAGTTTGTCCTTCTCCCTGATCAATCCATTCCAAAGGTCTGTCAGCAGTAATCACCAATAATGGTATTCTTTGATAATACGCTTCAGCAATGGCAGGGGCATAGTTTAGAACTGCAGATCCTGAAGTACAAGCAATGGCTACTGTCTCACCTGTCTGTTGAGCCATACCAAGTGCAAAAAATGCAGCAGACCTTTCATCATGAATAGAATAAGTGTCAAATTTCCCAAATTCATTAAAGGCTATTATTAATGGTGCATTTCTTGAACCACTGGAAAAAACTACTTTTCTAATACCTTTTTCATAAGAAATAGTTACTAAATCAACTATTGATTGCTTTGTATCCATTGTCGTTTGCTTTACTAACTGCGAAGGTAGTAAAAAGAAAATCACTATAAATATTAATTATGACTTTTTTCAAAAATCAAGCACTTTATAGACAGGTACTTTATAGTGTCTGTCCATAAAGTCATTAAAATTTAAAACCATTCTTTTTGCGATTTTTTGAATATACCCATGCGACTATAGCAAGTACAAGATAAACAGTAATAATAGCTAGCATTTGTTGCCAATTGTGTATTAATTCATAATAAAGTATAAAAATGCTACCTGTCGCTAAAGCAACTATCGCCAATGACGTTATCCAAAATGATGAATTCGTTTTTTCTTTGATATTAAAATTAATTATAGCCATTAAGAGAGAAATGATTAAAAAAGTAATACTTCCAAACTCAACTAATAATCGCAATCCTCCTGTTAAAATCAATACACTTGCCATCATCGCCATAGACACAATGGCTACAATAGGAATGTTTTTCTTTCTTTTTGACAAAAAAGTAGGAAAATAACCATCTTTGGCGATTTCTGCCATTTGCCTTGAAGAACCAAATAATGTACCGCTAATAGCACTACTTGTGGCTAATATAGCTCCTAGAATAACTAAATTGCTTCCAATATTTCCAATAGCATTTCCTGCTCCTGCAGCAAGAGCATACTCTTTATCTTTAATCATCTCTTGAATTGGAATTGCCAATAAAGCACCAATTGATATGATAATATAAATAAAAACGACTATTAAAATTGCAAAATAAATAGCTCTTGGCGTATTTTTCTCAGGACTTTTCATTTCATTAACGGCATTTATTACCAATTGAAACCCTTCATAAGCTACAAAAGTTAATGATGCTACAATTAAGATATTCATAATTCCGGATTTTTCGGCATCTAGAGTCATATTATGAAACAATGTATTTATGCTTACTGTTCCATGTTGAATAAGTACCATCGACACAACTAATAATATTATTAGCTTGGCATATACCATAACATCTTCAATCTTACCCATACCATTAACACTCCAAACATTTATCATCGTGAAAACGCCAAGAATCCCAATAGCAATAAATTTCCGAATCCAATCATCATTTGCAAAACTAGTACTACTTATGGCATAAGAAGAAAAAGTATAAGCGTAAATAGCTAAAGTACTTATATATCCGAAAATAACATACCAACCTATAACTGCTGCCGGAAAATTATCCTTTGGATAGGTTCTTTTCACAAAAGCATATGTTGCTCCCTCATCGCGATAATAGAGCCCAAGTTTTACATAAGAATATGCTGCTAAACCTGCAACAATACCTCCAATAGCTATTGCAACAGGAGTTAAAGCGCCTATTAATCCAACGGAAATCCCCAAAATGGTAAAAATCCCACCACCAACCATACCTCCAATAGCTATTGCCAAGAGTTCTTTTAAACCTAAATTCTTTTCTATTAATTTCGAAGTCATAATTAAATTTTAAAGGTTATCTTATTTCAGCTCATTATCAATTCCAATAATATTAATTATAAAGGCAACAATCAAAATAACATTTACAATATATTTTTTACCTAAAAAGTATAAATACCAAACTCAAAAAATTTTATATTCTAAAAATTTTTTAGCCTTTTTTGTTTATATTAAACAATTAAACTTTCTATTAGTTGCACAACGACCCATTTTAACAAGTCTTTCAGCATAAAGAAAATCAAATAAACCGCATACATTATGTGGTATTAATATATACAAAGGAGATTGATTTACTTTTATTTGAAAACAGCGATGTAAAATACAAAAAAACAACAAAAAAAATCACAAAGTAAAAATATAAAAAAATTGCAGAACAAAAAAGATATTTTTTATTTAAAAAAAAACCTTGAATTTATAAACAATTCTATTACTAAAAGTAAATATATTTCACGATTTTCTTCGTTCTGTTGCAGCGTACTACAATAGTTGTGCATCGTATAATTAAATGAACAGTAACTAATACCAAACCGCTACCAATATGATGATTATATAATGCTTAGTTTTCACCATCTTGATAACGGTTTGGTATAATAATCAAAACTCAAACCTATGAATTACTCAAACCAAGCTTTTCAGATTAGAAATTTTTTATTTTTATTTATCTTTGGTATTACAAACATTTTTGCACAAGAATCATATGTTAAAACGCCACCGATACCACACTGCTATGAGAAAGTTCAAATATCACTTTCAAAGGAAAGAATTATATCTTCAAACAAGGTTTTGCTTGTGGATTGTCTTTCAACAGATAATTGTGACTCATTATACTTCAAAGTCCTTAGAATAGATCAAAATTCAGAATACGATGGAGGATGTTTATCTCTAAATGGTGACGACGACCCAAGCACTGGTAAAATAGATGTTTGGTACGACGATGAAGCATGGTATTGTATTGAAGATAATGATCAAACAATATTGACAAAAGTCAGAGCATTTGATATTGATCCCGGTCAAGGCTCCATAGATCCTAATAGGATGAAAGAAGGTGGAGATTTGTATGGCAGATTTGGTGAATGCCAAACTCAAGTAATGCTTCAATGCAAATTTCCGGTTACATTAACTTGCCCGGATGTATCTGTATCTTGTAGTGAAAGTTTGAACCCTGCAATAAATCCAAACCTGAAAATAACCGTAGATGGTGGCTGCGGAGGAGAACTGACCTACAAAGACAGTAGAGAAGAACAATGTAGCAAGCAAATAATTCGAACCTGGACGCACTTCGCAGGCACTAATTATACTAAATGTACTCAGACAATCACTCTTCCTGATTCATTAGAGCCATTTGATCCTTGTACAATTATTTTGCCCGGTGATACAGTAGTAAGTTGTTCTTATGGCATTCAGGATGTGACAATGCCCCACTGGGAGGAAGGGGCTTGCAATCTAATAGAGGCAAAATTTTATGATGATACATTTACTTTTGTCGGTTCAAATTGCCAAAAAATAGTGAGAGATTGGATTATTATCGATTGGTGTACATATATGAATGATACAGGAGACCAAGAAGTAGACCCAATAAAAGGTAATAAATATGATTGTACAAAATTGATAAAAGACGGATATTACAGATATACTCAAATATTACAGATAAATGATGATATTTCGCCTACGATTATTACAGAAGACCAATGTATTGGAACATCGGATTGCTATGCTTATCCAATAGAGTTACAAGCAACAGGTATAGATAGTTGCAATTTTGAACAGAGCTTTTTTTGGAAATATCTTGTAACCAATACAGATACAGAAGATACAATACAATATTCATATAACTACAAACCGAATCCCACAACAGGAGTAAAAGGGAAAAAATCTAAAGATGATTTGATTAGTACACAAGTCGGAAAATTGGTATTATTGGGTATGCTACCTGTAGGAAACTACAAGGTAAATTGGACAGTAGGCGACAGATGTGGAAACAAAAATAGCACTGAACAATTCATAGAAATTCAAGACAAGACAGCACCAACCCTTATAATGGTGGATATAGCTACAGCTGTAATGACAAATGGCAAGGTGGAAATTAAAGCTAAAGCATTTGATAAAGGGGGATGTGCCAATGGATGTATAGCCTCATTTGATAACTGTACACCAAAAGATGGATTGTTTTTTACTTTTACTGACCATATACCTCATTTTTGGACAAATCCCATAGAATGGGCTAATCAACTTACTGAATTTGGCAAATACTTCTTTGACCCGAATACAGGTGATATTAGTACCGAAGCAAAATATTTGGTAGGAGAAGCCGATGCATGGCTAACAGAATTGAACACATCCCAACGTATTTTTCTTTGTGAAAACTATACATTTCCACATATTGATACAATAAAAGTTTATGTTTTTGATAAGTTTGACGATGCCATTGATAATTGTGATAACAACAATTTTGATTTTGCTGAAGTTAAAGTGAAATTCAAAGGATGTTTAGGTGACTCCTCCTCAACTATTCAAGGCCTGGTAAGGACACCTACCGGTATTCCGGTCGAAGGTATGGACATGGATTTGAACGACAATTACAATACCAAAACAGATAACAATGGCAATTATACAATCGATGTTGAATCTGGAAATTATACTATAAGCGGTTTTAGTTACGAAGAGCAGATAGAAGGAATAACAGAAAGGGATATTATACTTTTAGACAGATCGATGTTAGGAATTTTAGAGTTTGATAATCCATACAAAAAAATAGCTTCTTTACTAAGAAATGGCATTGATTTTAAACCACTTGATATTAATTCACTTCAGTATTTGCTTTTAAGACAAAACGTTAATATTCTTTTCAAATCATGGGTAGCTGTATCTGATAGTTTTAATTTTGGCAATCCACCTTACAATAATATTACTGGCGATTATTTACATCAAAAAGTTAGCTCTAACGGTCAACCGATTAAGGATATAAACTTTATGGCTGTAAAATTGGGGGATTTGGACTTTAGCGCATTAATGAATCCTCCTGCTAGACAAAACAGAGGTTTAACATTTCTGGCAGAAAACAAAAAATTAACAATAGGTGAGGTCATTGATATTCCTATTTATGCCAAAAATTATACCGACATCCGAGGACTTCAATTGACTATGAATACCAAAGGGATGAAAATAGTCAAAATAATTCCGGGATATATGAATATCGTCAATGATTATAATGTATTAGACAATAACCTATTGATAATATGGAAAAGTACAACTAATGATATTGATGATGATGATTTATTATTTACTCTAAGGGTAAAAGCGACAAAAAACGGAAGAGCAAAAGATTTCTTAAAATTCAATGACAATTTTCTAAGGACTGAGGCATATTTTGGCTATAATTTGGAAATAGATAGTATTCACTTAGATTATAAAACTCCTGTTTCTACTGTGGAAATTGCAAATGGATTTAATCTCTATCAAAATATTCCCAATCCATTTACAGACAAAACGACAATAGGATTTGATCTGTCAAATGAATCTAAATTCAAATTATCAATATTTGATTTAACAGGTAGAAAATTGACAGATTTTTATGGAATGGGAAAACCGGGTTATAATTCAATCACTATAGACCTAAAGAATTATAAAAACGCAATGATGATTTACAAATTAAAAACTACAAACAATACAGCAATTAAGAAAATGATAAAGCAATAATACCAATCTCAAACCAAATATGGGCATAATATAAGAACATCACGATTTTATAGATATATATAAAATCGTGATGTCAATATTTCAAAATGGTATGCCCATCAATGCACTATTATTATCTTCTTTGTTTTTGATTTTATACCGTTTTTGTAAATGTAATACAAGTACATTCCTGCATTCCAATTGGATGTTTGAACTTTCTTTGTTTTAGCTCTTAGTATATCATCAAATATCACATTTCCCAATAAATTTTTAATTATCAGCCTATCACCTGAACCTACATTGACAAATTCAATAAAATCACTCGCGGGATTAGGATTAATGCTGATATCCATTGATGAAAGGGCATTGACATCAGTATTAAAGTCTTCACCGAAACTCGTGATTTTAATATTATCAAAATAAAATCCATCACCATTGACATATTGATCTGAATTCATAACAAACTTAATATATATCGAATCCCCTGCATAGTCACTAACATCAAGGTTTACTGCTGTCCAAGCCTCTTGAGTACCATCAAAAATAGGTTCTCCCATAAGCTGATTTTCAGATCCCGACACGGTTTTTTCGCCACAAAGCGCCTTGAAATTGATTTTATCCTTAGAAGCTAATACGGCCGCCCAATCATAAGATTTCTCAATGTCCCACTTAGCTTGAAAACTTAAAAACACATTCTCTTTCTTTGGAATAAAGATTTTATTACCAAACAGCAATTCGTTCTTCAAATTGGCAGGATAATCACCGGCAGGAGAATCGGTTAGAGAAAAGCCGGGAGAAACGAAGTACTTATTTGTAATATTCCAATTTCCTCCTGTTGTATTCCATTCATCTACGTTATTACAATTTGAGATATTCTGCTCCTCGATGATTGCAAATGTTTTGACAATAGTATCTACTATATCTATCAGACCATTGTTGTATTTTATCTCAAAACTAAAAGGAGTATTGCCAACCACTCCATCTTCCAATTTAACAGGGATATTATTAACTTTTGTTTTATAAGATTCCAATTTTAACGATTCAGAATATTCCAAGACATCCGAATTAATACTCTTTATTGATAAATCAAAAGACTTTTCACTAGAGCCATAGTAAGTTATTTCTAAGGTTAAAGAGTCCTTTTTGCCGGAAAACAAATCAGAAGATATCTCTTCTATATTAATAAATGGTTCTGCAACAGCTGCTGCTTTTAGATTTAAAAATACATTTTCCTTGCACTGAGATATTATTACATTTTTGGGAGGCCAAAATCCGGCTAATCCAACTTCAGGAGTAAATGCAAAAACACCCTTTTCTCCGTACATCCAGTCATCAGAATCACCATTTGCCGTGTACCCAACAGTCTGTATTGCTAATCCGGAAGTGTAATTATTTTCACTTGTAAGCAGCTTACCAATTTTGATAAAAGCTGTAGAATCTTTCGTTTCTTTTGGTATATAACCCCACGGATGTATTAGCAAATTGCTAAAGGTATGAAAATTCAAAGCTATTTTAAAATCATAATTATCACAAAAGTATTTGACCGCTTTTGTTTCCTCTTCCGAAAATCCAGATTCTCCTCTATAAGTCTGCGAAGTTTTAACCGACGAAGAACCTTGATTATCATAGCCCCACTCGTAACCATAATTTCTATTCAGGTCGACCCCGTAAACATCATCACCCAATTCCCGTCTGTTTTTTCTCCATGCACCGCCTCCATTAGGATTTTGCTCTTGATTATAAATATAACCATCAGGATTCACACAGGGAATAAAATACATCTCTCTGTTGTTGACCAAATATGTCACCATCTCATCTTTCCCATGATTCTCAAGTAAATACCACATATAAAAAATCATCTGCATCATACTTACAGGCTCTCTGGCATGATGCAATGCCGTGTATAATACTTTTGGCTCATCTTCATCCAAGTCAGGATTATCAGATATCTTAAACCAGTATAATGGCCTTCCTTCTTGAGTCAAGAAAGTATCTATGACCTGTCTCTTTGTTATCAATTTGGGAAATAACAACTTCATGGAATCAAGGCTTGCCAACATTTCTTCTTAAGTAAGATTACCTGCCAGTGAACCAAGATGAAAATACTTGGGGATTTTATATTCTTTTTTAGGATTTTTCCAGCAATTATCATTATCTCTAGTGACAATTTCTTCATTTTTTGCCAATAAATTTTTCTGCACATCAGCAATCATGACTTTATATTCAAATCCTGCTGATTTTATTTTTTTCAACTCACTGGAAGATAATTCGCCAATAAAATACTTGCCTGGATTGAAAATTCCATGATCAACTTCAACTCCGTAAGCAACAAGTTTTTTTATAGTATTATCTCTCAAATTTATTTTAACTCTTGAATATTGAGTTTGTGCATTTGATGCAATTATTATAAATAAAAGAATAAATATAAGTATCTTTCTCATTATGAAATATTTTTATAATTAATATAGTACCCGCTATTATTAAAACCCTAAGTTTAATTTGAAGGGTGATCCACTTACTATTTGGTTATAAAAAGGAAAAACGCTACATAATTAAAGATATATTTTTTAACAAAACAGTATCTTACTCAATTTGGTAAACCGTCAAATCCCCTTTTGTAAAAACCTTGACAAATTTGTATTTTCTCTCAATGTTTTCTTTATCTTCTTTCTGAATTGCCAAAACTTTATCCCCTTTTTTTAATTTCTCCCAATCAGCAAACCTTATATTTACACCTTGTTTATTTAATATCCTGTGATAGAAGTCAATTTGAGGTCTATATCCCGTATATACAGTAGCGAATCCGTTTAAATCATTTATACCCTTAAGCCCATCTTGTAAGTACACACCCAAATCAAAAGCTCTTTTTTCGTAAACATAATCTTGTGGGCTACTGTTTTTTTTGATAATCTTCAGGTAGGGAATAGCTATTATACTTAAAATAAACAATAGAGGAAATACCTTATTTATGACTTCAATACTCACCCAATGTTTTTTGCTGATTTTAATAAATATTTCATACAATAAGACAGCTATCAACATAGCAATAAATGGAAAAGCAGGTACGTCATACCAACTCAGCTTAGTCCTTGAGAAAGAAATAATGGCAAGAAAAGGAAATACCATAGAAATTAAAAAAACTGTCAGTTTTTTTTTCTTACTGTCTTCATTCAACAAACCTATCGCTATTGCAATCGGAATAATCACATACCAAGGAATCAACCTTTTTCGGGTAAACATCTTGAAATAATATAGAAAATCATTGTTTATATTCTTTTCTGTAAAATATCTTCCTCCAATCTCATTATTGTATACGGCAGCTAGATATCCATGATTATACGCTTCACGAAGTAGATAAATACCCAAGACAGGAACAATGAAGATGACTACACCGATATAAAAATCTTTGTTTGTCAAAATAGTCAAAACTTGTTTCTTCCACAAGCTATAAAACAACAGCCCCGGTAGAAATAACAAACCGGCAATTCCCTTTGTAAACACTGAAAACATTAAAAAAATAAAAAAGAAAACTAAATATTTGTTGTTTTTGGTCTCGCTATAAACAAAAAACAGAAGCCCGCTCAAAGTTGTAAACAAGGTCAAAAGAGCGTCATAATCTCCGGTTCTAACCGAATGCAATTCAATATAACCATCAATTGACAACAAAATACATATTGCAATAAATCCAAACCAAAAAGATTTGAGATATCTTATCGAAAAGCCCAATATAACAATCATTGTAAACAAAGCTGCAATAGCCGAAGGAAGTCTAAAGGACAATACACTGATGCCAAATACATTGAACATCATGACTTGCAACCAAATCAGGAGTGGAGGTTTTGTATTCCACATATCCGGCAATCCATCAAAATAAGTAACAAAAAAGTTACCGTTTTCATGCATTTCCAAAGCATTTATCGCAAGTCTTGATTCATCCCACAGTCTAATAGGCATATAATCAAGATTCCAAAAAATGGCAAAATATACCAAAAAAGCCAATATTAAATAACCCAAATACTTCATATTACCACAAATTAAGGCAATATTCTCAAAAAAATGCAGACAATCTTTAAATTATTTACTTCTATCCTCTTTTTTGGGTCTTTTGGGACGCAATGATTTTATGATTTTTAGTTTCTTATTCAATACTTCGATAGCTTTTTCCAATTGTGGATCTATTCCTTTAGCCAATTGCGTAGGGTCTTCATTAATCTCTATGTCAGGATCAACACCGTGCCCTTCTCTAAACCATTTTCCGTCAGGATCCATCAACCTAAAAGTCGGTACAGTAATATAGCCACCATCAATCAGACGCGGAGCTCCTGATATCCCAATCAATCCACCCCAGGTTCTAGTGCCAATTAATTCTCCAAGTTTATATTTCTTGAAATAGTCAGGAAAAGCATCTCCTCCCGAACCTGCCCATCCATTGATAAGCATTACTTTTGGACCGAAATTAGCTTTTCTAGGTACTTGCCATAGTTTACCATCCCTTGGTGCGACATAGCTCAGAGCCTTTCTGTTCAAAAGCTCTATAAATCTATCAGGTATTTGGCCTCCATTGTTCCATCTTTCATCGATAATCAATGCATCTTTATTGAATTGAGCATAAAATTGCCTTGCCAACTCTCTTTGTCCATCACTTCCGGTACTTGGCACATAAATATATCCGACTCTGCCATTAGTCGCTTCTTCCACTCTTTTACGGTGTTTTTCTATCCATTCGAGATTTCTCAATCTAGCTTCATATTTTAATGTTTTCACATAAACAGTCTTAGCCTTATTTATATCTTTGTCATGTCCAAACAATATTTCAACTGTCTTTCCTGCTGTGTTTACAAAAGCTTCGTATGGGTTTTTAAACTTAGAAAGCAAATTGCCATTTACAGCAAAAATATAATCACCTTCTTCTATTCCTAATCCTGTTTGTACCAATGGAGATTTTATTTCTGTTTCCCAAATTGCCGGTCTTATTATATGAGTTATTTTGTACAAATCACCATCTTTAGCCCAGTTTATCCCAAGGTAGCCAACATTCTTTCTACTTGATCTTTCTACATCTCCACCTCCTTTATATGTATGAGAAGCATTCATTTCTCCTAGCAATTGACCTATGACAAAATTAACATCCCATCTAGATACACATTGATCAATAAGCTTTGAATATCTTTTCTTCATTTTATTCCAATCAACCCCATGCATATCTTTATCGTAGAAAAAATCCCTTTCCAACCTCCATACTTCTGTAAATAGTTGATGCCATTCAGCTCTTGGGTTTATTTCCATGTTTAGATTTTCAAATGAGATATGTTTTTCCATTTTTTGATTAGCAGCAGGTTTCACAAAGCCCAAATATTTACCTTTTATTAGCATAATTGATTTATCGTCAGCTGTAATTTCATAAGCACGAACATCCTCAATGATTTTTTTATCTTCTCGCTTTTTAAAATCATAATAATTCAAAGAAGATTTTCCGTTTCTCGTACCGGAATTTGGATATTTTAAAAATATAAGTTTGCCTTTAACCGTTGATATAGAACCAATATTACCTTTTTTTATCGGCAATATTTCTATTCTTTCCTCTATTCCCGCAAAATCAATTTTTATGTCTTCTGATTTTGAGGAATCCTTTTTTTCTTCTTTACCTTTCTTTGCACCCTTATCTTCACTCTCTTTTTTATCAATTTTTATGGCGACAGTATCATTTCTTTCAGACAATAAGGAAGGTATATCCGGACGCAATGTTGTATATCCTATTGATGAACCATTTGAATAAATCCAAGTCGCATCATAGTCAGAGTAAATAGATGAAAAATCCCTTGTAGTAATGAAAAATATATACTTACCTGATTTATCAAAAACAGGTGATGAGTCATCATAAAAACCGGAAGTCAACTTTGTATTGTTTTTAGTATCAATATTATAAACATAAATAGATGAATTGTCATTATCACCTGCTTTGGAATATGTAATCCATTTGCTATCATTGGACCAATCTACATCAAAATTGTTCATTCTCCAATGTGCACCGTCGATTTTATTAATTTTATCCATTTTGCCGGTTTCCATGTCAATGACGAAAAAATATCCTTCTTGATTAATAAAAACAGCTTTTTTGCTATCCGGAGACCACATTAATTTATATCTATAACCTGACTTAAACTTTGTTAATATTTTTTCTTCAAGAGTTTTTGTATCCTTAATGACCAATTGGTATTCCCCTGATGTGTCACTCCAGTAAGCAATCTTTTTACCATTTGGCGACCAAACAGGAAACCTCTCTGCTGAAGCCGAAGAATTGGATATATTTTTTGTTACACCATACTCTTTGGGTACTGAAAATATCTCTCCCCTAGCTTCAACCAAAATCCTGTTTCCATCAGGTGAAGGAGTAAAATTTGAAAGGTAATTTTTTACATTTTTCATATGAGGTTTTAGAGAAACAAAATCACTAACAATTTCAATATTTACATCCTTGTATTTTTCAGTATTTAGATTCATCAAATACAATTTTCCTCCTGCCTCAAACACTATGTCGTCCGGACCTTGAGAGGGAAAACTGATATCGAATTTTTTAAATCTTGTTATTTGTCGGTTTTTACCGGTTTTTGTATCATATACCCAAATATTATTCCTTTTGTTCTTACCATTGTCGGACATATAATAAATCTTGTCTCCGTGCCACATCGGTAATTCATCATTGGCATCATTGTTCGTTATGTTTTTTGAATCGTAAGTTTTTAGGTCAAAGATATAGATGTCAGGGGCTGTACCTCCTCTATACCTTTTCCAATTTCTATAAACTCGGCTTTTGTCCGTAAATGCTATTCTTTTCATGTCTTTCGAAAACGAACCCCTTTCTGCCATTTCCATTGGTAATTTTTCAGGCAATCCACCCTCTATGTCAATTTTATAAAATTGATTAAATCTTTGTTTGCCACTTTCTCTTCTACTTGAAAATAGAAGGTGCTTTCCATCGGGATACCAGTCAATCAGATTTTCACTCATACTATGTGCTGTCACCTTATGGGGAATTCCTCCCGTGATAGGTATGGTATAGATATCATAAGTCCCGTCATAATTTGCATTAAACGCAATTTTACTTCCATCAGGAGAAAACTTTGCAAACACCTCTCTACCTGTAGGAGAAGTGATTTTCCTTGCCAAACCTCCCTCTTTTTTCACAAGCCATATATCATTACCATAAGTAAAAACAATATTATCTTTTGACACATCAGGATACTGTACCATTTTAGCACTAAATTGGGAATAAAGACTAGAAACAAATGCAAACATTAAAAAAGTAAATATTTTTTTCATTATAAAAATTTTGTTAGTATAAATGTTAATAAAAGTTAAAACTAGTTATTAGTTGCTTTTATTTTAATTTTTATAGATAAGTAAGCGATATTTATAGATGAAATAACACAAATAACTGTATACTTTATTAAGAATATTTAGAGTCTGTTTATAAAATCATTAAAATTTCAAAAATAATCTTTTTGCGATATTTTCACTTTTATCAAATATGAAATAAATTATCAACTCTGATAAACAAGATGAGAAGATATTTATTAGTTTTGTGATATTTAATATTACATTCACTATTTAATAATATATCATGACTGAAAATACAACCATCGTTTTACATTCTTATCCTCAAGATAAATTCATCCACAAAACAGTATTGTCGATTGCAAATCAAACCAATAAAAATTTCAATGTTGTTTTTATAGGAGATTTAAAAAGTGATATTGCAGATTTGTTATCTAAAGAGAATATCGACTTCGAATGGGTTACAGATGTGGACAAATTTTATGCGGAAATGCTAAATGAGTCTATAGAACAGTATTTCAATGAATTTATTCTTTATATAGACAACATGAATTATCCTGTTATATTAAAGGAAGCTGCTCTTGAAGCTTTTTTGATAGCAGCACAAAGAAATCCAAGTGGAGGACTTTTTTATACAGACTACGATTTGAAAAAAGGCGATGAAACAAAAGAGGTTCATCTTTTGAATCACCATATAGGAAGAGTGAGAGATAATCAAGATTATGGAAAAGTATTTTTCCTGCGAAGAGAAGCTATTGACCGTATTGGTGGTCTTGACCAAGCACTTAAACACAAGGTAAAATATGACATTAGATTGAAGATCTCTGAAATATTTAGCCTTATTAGGATTTCAAACAAGTACAGCGGGTCATTTTATACGGTGATATCAGAGGGCAATACTACTAATGTATTTGACTATTTGCTGTCAGACAAAGATGTTCAACTTGAAGCAGAAGAAGTGCTAACCAATCATTTGAAAAGGATAAATGCCTATATCAGACCGGAGGTGTTTATTGATTCTTCCAATATTTTTGAAGGAGAATATGATTTAGAGGCTTCAGTAATTATCCCTGTCGGTCATAGGCCTGAGTTTATTGGTACGGCGATAGAGTCTATTCAGGCACAAACAATAAGTGATATCGAAGCAATAATCGTAGTGAATGGAGGAAAGAACGATCCAACGGCTGATGCAGTAAGAAAATACATGAAAGGAGGTGAGCTCTATGACTCAACAAAACCTGAAATAAGATTGATAGTAATAGATATCAACAATATTGGTCTGTGTTTGAATATCGGAGTCAATAACGCCAAAGGCAAATACTATATACAGCTAGATTCTGATGACAGACTAAAACCTGATGCTGTAGAAAAAGTACTCAATGCATTTGGGAAAGACCATAATATAGGTATGGTGATTGGCTCATATGAAGTGTGGGAAAAACTAGATAATGGTGCTATGAAAAGAATGGAAGATATTGCGGTAGTAACTCATGATGAATGGACTGATGACAATGGAAGAAACAATTTATTGCGTATAAATGGTGCAGGAGCTCCAAGGTGTATTCCAATCGACGTAATAAAAGAAATGGGATATTTTTCAATAAATGATGATGCTTATGCAAGAAATTATGGGGAGGATTATGAGATGGTACTAAAAATATCCGAATATCATAGAATCGGAAGGATATACGATCCTATTTATGAAGTTGTAAGACATTCAGGGGGTACAGATCATTCAATTAGTGAAGATTTGATATCAAGAAATGATGAAGCTAAAGACGATATGCGCAAGCATGCGATATTAAGAAGGATTGCGTTTAATAATAAATAGAGATTTTATGAAAGGTATATTGCTTTTGGGTATAGATGGCGGTGCTACTAAAATAAGTGGTTGGATAATAGATGTAAGAGATATTGGGTTTAGTTTGACAAATAAAAATGTACAGAGGAAATATAGCGAGTATATTGAATATTTGGGAGGGTTCACACCTGTCGATATACATACACAGCTCAAGGAAATGAATAATGACATCAGACTAACTCCAGAAGAGAAAACTCAAGGCTCTTGTTATATAAATGCAGCGACTGATGTTATTCTTGAGCTATCAAAACAAAATCCTGATAAGAAATTACTGATAGGTTTTGGAATGCCCGGACTCAAAACAGCTGATAAAAAAGGAATTTGTGCTTTGGCCAATGGACCGAGGATGCCTCAATTCGTAAAAAAAGTTGAAGCAAATTTGAGGGCTGCTTCTGTTGATTTCTTTTCGATCTATCATCTGGGGAGCGATGCTGATTATTGTGGGATAGGAGAAGAATATGACATTGACGGATCATTCCGAAATGTAAATAATGCATACTATCTGGGAGGAGGAACAGGTGTAGCTGATGCAATGAAACTTGAGGGGAAACTGATTACCTTTGACAATATGAAACCATGGATAGCAAAAGCATGGGAGATGAAGGCGGATAACGGACTATCACTTGAAAGATATGCTTCCGCAGGTGGAATTCAATATATATATAGCTTGAAATCAGGTATTTCATTAAAAGAGATAAATGAAACCGGTACTTATCCTCCTCAAATATTAACAAAAGCAGTAAGTGGTGAGCAAGCTGCAATAAACACTATAAACGATGTCGCAGAGAATATAGCAAAATTGTTGTTTGAACGAATATCAACCCTGTATTTCGGATATGAAGGGATGTTTGAATTTGTAAATAAAAAGAAACCGGTTTTGGATAAAGAGCATCCTTTTAAGAAAACTTTATTGGATAAGATTGTAATAGGACAAAGATTAGGAAATCTCTTGGAGGAATCCAAATCGACACCTATACTATGGAATGATATTTTGATAAAACTTAAAGAACTAGTATCTAAAGTAAATAATAGAGAGTTTGTCAATCACTATATGTCATCAGGTGAATTCAATTCAGAAATAATACAAATTTCCAGTTTGAGGGAAGCGCCTGTTATTGGTGCCGGAGTAGATGCATATTTTTCATATAAAAATATATAGAAATGCTCAAACCCGATTATATACCTGACACAGAACCTACGATAAGAGTGGGAATAATCTTGCCTGAAGATAAGCAAGAAACTATTATAATTGATTCTACAAATTCAAAAAACATCAAAGTATTATTCGATAGGAATAAGGTCGAGATAAAACATAAATTAATTGTTTTTGAAGTAAAAAACAATAAAGTTTTTTACAATGGAATGTACACAGAATTGGTGGAAATATATCAAGATAGTGAGCCTGATTTCATTACAATCAAAAGTGTTGTTGCAGGGAGAGGGTTTCATTGGGTCAAACATATTGAAGTAAAGCTGTCATTCAAAATAGAAATAAGAGTAGAAGAAAATGGCTTTATCATGATTAATGAAATGCCAATGGAGCAATACTTGGCTTGTGTCGCTACTTCGGAGATGAGTGCTGAATGTCCTGTAAGCTATATTGAAGCTCAAACCATTGTTGCACGATCATGGATGCTTGCAAATATTGAACAAAAGCATGTTCACCTTGGCTTTGATGTTTGCAATGATGATTGTTGTCAAAGATTTCAAGGAGTAAATCACTTGTCCGAGTATTCAAAAAAAGCAACAGAAAATACAAGAGGACAAGTTTTATTGCATCAGGGAAAAATAGTCGATGCCAGATATTCGAAGTCTTGTGGAGGAATAATGGAAAAATTTGAAAACCTTTGGGAAAATAAGCCAAAAGCTTATATGCAAAATAAATCTGATGCACCTGAGGCATTTGATATCGATCTTACTCAAGAAAGTCAAATGAATAAATGGGTACACAGTAGTCCCAAATCATTTTGTAGCCCCTACTATATCAAAGAAGATGATTTGCATAAATATCTTGGGAATGTAGATGAAGTAGGAAGCTATTTTAGATGGAAAATTCAAACAACTCAAGAGGAATTAGTGGACAATATTCGAGACAAACTCAATTTAGACATTAATTTTGTAAACTCACTGACTCCGACCAAAAGAGCAGGAAGTGGAAGAATATTAGAATTATTGATAGAATACATCGATTCCAAAGGATTAGAGAATTCTATTACTATTTTCAAAGATTATGAAGTGAGGCGAATATTGCACAAAATGTTTTTGTATAGTTCTGCACTAGTGATAGAAAGTGTCTCAATATCAAATTCACCATTTCCTGATAGATTTATATTTTATGGAGCAGGATGGGGGCATGGTGCAGGTATGTGCCAAATTGGAGGTATTGGAATGGCGCTTGCCGGATATTCCACTACCTCTATTGTAGAACATTATTATCCAAGTGCTCATATAAAACAAATATATAAATAAAATACACCAAGTTCAGAACAACTGAACCGTAGGGAATTAAGATGACCCCAATTTGTAAAATAATATCAAATCTGTGTCTGGGAACTTGGTTTTAGTTTGGTTTAGCACATCACATAATTTTTCTATTACAACATCATCTTTCCAATGTGTGAGACGATGAATATTAACATTCAATATTTTGTTTGATATTTTTTCATCTTGTGGTAAAGATAAGGTTTTTCTTTTTTTAATGGAAAGGGTCTTCTATTGAAAATAAAAATTTATTTAATACGACCTGCAAGCGAGGAAACCCGACGAACGCCGCTTCTCTGCTTATATCATAGAGCTCCTTAGCGCAGCGATATATCTAAACAATTCATACAATCCCGATTACTATCGGGGGAGCATACAATACTATTTTATTACTTATCTCCATAATAACCATAAGCACTAAGTACTACAACTGTTATTATTTCTTCATTGATCGAGTAAATTATACGATGTTTTTTGTTGATTCTTCTGGAATAATAACCTTGAAAATCATGTTTTAATTTTTCAGGCTGACCAGTTCCAACTAATGGATGTTCTGCAAGCTCTTTTAAAAGCTTTCGTATCTTTTTAAGTATCTTTTGATCTCCTGAATTTTTATGCTGTTCTATATCTGATAAAGCAATGTATGTGAACTCTATTATATAGCTCATAAACCTAACAGATCGTTTATTTCTTTAGTACTTGCCACTCTTGTCAGTTTCCCTTGTTCCGCTTGCAAGATACTTTGTTTAATTCGTTGAACCATTTCAGCATTAAAATACAAATCATCCTCACTAACTGGAGTTAAAGCATATGATTTGTCTTTCCCTCTTTGAACAATAATATGCTCTCCGTTATCTACTTTTTCAAAGTATTTTCTCTGATTTTGTCTAAATTCTCTACTACTTATTACTAACATACAATTTGATTTATGTGTACCATTATGGTAATAACGTTTTAGTTCTAATAATTGTTTCATTTTTCCTATCATTTAAACGGATGATGTAAATTTATCTGCTCTCTTAGATTTTCAAGGTCTGCTTGTAACGATAGCTTCTCCCGACTTAGTCAATACCTTCTCTCCAACTTCAAGCTCTCCTGCTAACTTCCAATCACCTGCCGTAACTGAAAATATAGGATGCTGATAAGTAACTCCAAGAGTTTCACCATTATCAAACCTTATCTTCCAAACGTCCGATGCTTTATGAATAAATAAAGCCGTCACAGGCTTGTAAGTATAGTCTCCCTCAGGCTCTGCTTCCGGTTTCTTCTGCGGAAGTATATGCTTAATCGAAGTAATGCGGAACGGGCCTTCGATTCCTTGTTCCGGAAGATTCATATGCACCACAGCACCTACATAATATCCTTTCTTTTTTATCCAGTCAGTAT